>JABMPH010000441.1 GCA_013203805.1 Bacteroidota bacterium
AAAAATGATAGAAAAACTTAACATAAATGATATTCAGCCTTCAACACGCAAGTATCCCGGTATTATTTTTAAACCAGAGCGCGAGGTTGGAGATGAAATACTTGAAGTAACAGGTTTGAGCGCAAGCAAGGAGGGTACTGTATTGTTTAAAGATGTTGATTTTGTTGCCAATAAAAATGATAAGATAATTTTCTTATCCAGAGATACCAGAGCAATGACAGCATTGTTTGAGATCATAGCGGGGCATCAAAAGGCCGACTCAGGCACCTACCAATGGGGACAAACAATTACATCATCGTATTTACCCCTTGATAATACTGAATTTTTTGAAAGTAAATTAAGCTTGTTCGATTGGCTTTGCCAGTTTACAAATGATACAACAGAGATTTATATCCGTGGATACCTTGGTAAAATGTTATTTGCCGGAGATGAAATCCGCAAACAAGTTAACGTACTTTCGGGAGGCGAAAAAATGCGTTGCATGATTTCACGAATGATGCTCGTTGATGCCAATGCTTTGATACTGGATACTCCAACAAACCATCTTGACCTGGAATCGATTCAGGCATTCAATAATAATTTGGTAAAATATCCGGGCAATGTTTTCATGTCGTCGCATGACCACGAATTTATCCAAACGGTTTGTAACAGAATAATCGAGCTTACACCAAACGGTATAATCGATAAGCTAATGGATTATGATGATTATATTGTTGATGAAAAGATAATGGCACTAAGGGAGAAAATGTATAAGGTGTAAATTGTACCGACAAATTAAACTATTCAAGAAAACCAACCAGCTATTGATTATCAGGTAGTTCATGATAATACGCTTATGCTTTTTTTTGCAATTTCATCCGTTTCTTTCCCTCTTTTTTGCTTCAATCTAAATTATTCTTTGGCATATAAAAACTAAATGCTTCGAGGCTTAATCTTCAAACAATTAGTGAGAGCGTTTTCCTCACTAATTTTATCATTGTTAAAATCTAACAATCAAACCACGATATAAAGATAAAATATTAATTTTGTTACCTATGCTGCAACATAATTTTCATAAACACAAAATATTATGTCCACATTAAAAACAATCTTGTTTTCAATAATGTCTTTTTTAATAATTGGAACTGCTATATCTCAAGATATTAACACAGATAAAATAAAGCCGCAAAAGGAAGTAGTAGTATATCCCAACATCGTAAAAATTAACAGCCTTGCCCTGATATTTAATAATGCATCACTTTTATATGAAAGAGCAATCATCCCCAGATTATCGGTAGGAATGGGAGTGGGTTATAAATATGCAGGTGCTGAACCAAAATTGCTGGCAGCTAGTAATTCAGATATTGCAGTGGATATTGATAAAATTACTGGAATATCGATTACCCCGGAAGCAAGATACTATATCAAGGCATGTGATCCGGGAAAGTTGGAAGGCTTTTATGCCGGTGTATATTTGAGGTATACAGGATATAAGTCGGGTGCTTCTTTTGAATATCTCCGGGTAAATAAACCTACCGAAAGTTATCATTCTAATTTGTCATTGAACGAATATGGAGTTGGTATTCAATTGGGATACCAGTTGATAATAAAGGAAAGATTTACCATCGATTTTATGTTTTTGGGTCCACGATTTTCAAGCTACCATCTTGGCTATAATTTCGACAAACAACCAAGTCAGGAATTTCTTGATGAACTATCAGAATATCTTAATGAAGTTGTTGACCGTTTTGGTCTCGACTATAAAGTTGATATCCAAAAAGAAGGTGATGCCAAGGCAACTACTTCATTTTCGTTTGCCAATACACGTTTCGGAATTTCTTTTGGATTTGCATTTTAGAATCAATAGAATAACTTAATGAAATTCAATTAACTTTAGTTTTGGTATTTGATTATCAGGTTAATACTATTCCAATCCCCAAACTTCAATTAGTTCTTTTGGTAGTTCCGGTCGGCCACGCTTATTGATTGATGTTCCAATTACTAATGCCTTTATCATTAGCTTATTATCAGGAAGGCGATAAATATGTTGAATAAAACCAAACCGTAGAGGTGAAAGTCTTTCCATTCGAAGCGCAGATATAAATTCATCTCCACTCACCAATGGTGACTGATAATCAATTTCTACACGCTTAACTACCAAATTAATTCCCAGTTCACTTAATTTGGCAAAATCGAGGCCTATGGATTTAATATAAAGATGTCGTGTATGTTCAAGATAGTTTTGATAAACGGAGTTATTTACAATTCCCTGAATATCACATTCGTAATCACGAACTTCCATTTCACAACTAAAAATAAAGTCTTTCATAGTGTATGAATTATTTGACCGAAGACGGGAGTCTGAAGTCAGTCTTCCGGCTCCATTCTTCCGTCTTCCAACTATTTCGTTCCATATTCCTTGCCAAGTTTCCTCAAAGCCAGCCACATTTTTAATGTTTCTCTTGAATCGGTTGCAGGATAACCTAACACGATTTTTCCCGCAGGTATATCATTCATAACTCCTGAGCCTGCACCAACAGCAGCTCCGGGATGGATTACTGTTTGTTCCTTTATGGATACTCCACCACCTATCATCGCACCATCACCAATTTTGGCGCCTCCTGCTATTCCGGTAGTTGCGGCTACTATTACTGAGCGTCCTAATTCGCAATTATGTGCAATTTGAATAAGATTGTCAATTTTACAACCATCACCAATTATTGTTGAGCTAAACTTGCCACGATCAATACATGTGTTTGCTCCAATTTCAACACTATTTCCAATTATTACGTTACCTATTTGTGGAATTTTAACCAGACCTTGTCCATCTTCCCTAGGTGTGAACCCAAATCCATCGGCACCAATGCTGGTATTGGTATGAATTATGCAAAAATGACCTATTTCGCAACGCTCACGAATTACAGTCCCCGGCCAAATGATAGTGCCATTCCCAATCTTAACTTCATCAAGAACAGTAACATTTGGATATAATACAACCCCGTCGCCAAGTACAACGTCTACTCCAACATAACAACCAGCTCCAATTTTACAACCATTACCAATTGTCGCTGATTCATGTACAGTGGCAGCAGGATGAATTTCAAAATCAAACTGCGGAGGACCCGGGTCGAAAATCTCTAAAATTTTTACCATGGCTAATTCAGCATTTTTTACTTTAATAAATGCACGATTTTCACCTGGTTCAATATTTAACTTTTCATCAATAACAGCAGAGCAGGCTTTGGAATTACCCCATAGTTTTCCATATTTTCTGCTAACAATAAATGTAATATGATTACTACCCGCTTTGTCCAATTGCTCAGGGCCAGTAATTTGATGATTTGTATCTCCTACTAATTCGCCTTTTACTATCTCGTTTATTTCCTTGATCGTATATGATTTCATTTTCTATTTTTGATTAAAAACGCATCTTACTGATTCGGTAAAACTATAAAAAACATTTACACTGCAAATGCTATTACTAAAATTCAGAGTTTTACTAATAACCTGAGCTCGGCGTAAGCTTTGCACATAGCATCAGATAATTTTTCCAAAAACGAACTTGAATTTCCGAAGGACTATCTGGATAATTCGAGGGAATTAAAGGATGGTTTTGGGAAAATTATCGATGTCCTTTCAGGAAAAGTCACAATTTTACCATCTTAGAACCAAAAAATCATCGAAATAGATTTCTATTGCTCAGTTTTTTTTGCCAAATATGGCAAACATGTGACTTTCTATGTGGTAAATCTTACACCGAACTCAGGTTAATATTATCATGTTTAAACAACCACCAATGAAAACTTTTTGTCTATTATATTTGGTTAGGTTTATTTATTGTTTAATTCGATTAATTTTATAGAAAAGCAGTAAATTGCGGTCACTATTTTAATATGTTAAATGTATAGATTTTGATTTTAAGATACGCTAAATATATAGTGCTTTTTTTTCTACTTGCGACCTCCAGTTTTGCTTTCGCTCAAGTAAATATTCAGGTAGAAGAACTTACCCCTGATGAAAACAATCCGCTTGGATATAATGCAGACACTTTAAAACGTTGGGTGCAGGAAATCCTACGTGGGCGCGGAGGAATGATTGATACCACAACAATTAAGTTTACTGGAGATTACCGTGCACTTGGCCGATTTATGAATGGCTCTGATATTGGGTTTGATAAAGGACTGATAATCTCAAATGGTAAAGTAAAAAGTGCTGAACCTCCTAACAGCACAGGTTCAAAATCGGATGCTTTCAATGAATTCAATCCGCTTAGTCCATCAGGTGATCCTGATTTATTAGATATGTATAATACAATATTTGGAGCTATGCCTCCCCTCCATACATTGGATACAACTCTTGAATATACCGGAGATGCAGCTGCTTTGGAATTTGTTTATCGCCTTTTTGGAGATCAATTTACATTGGAATATATATTTGCATCCGAAGAATATCCATCATCACGTTTTCAACCTGGCCCGGCAGATCAGGACATGACAAATTTCCCAACTACTCCACAAATATTTGATTTATTTGGAATATCAATAAGTAATAATCCAGTTTTCCATAATCTTGCGTTTACACCCCCCACTCTGCAAAATAATCAGCCACCTGAACCACAACGATGGGTAACTGTACAACATATAAATGCAGGAAGCAATCCTTCATATTTTCATTCTAACCCCGAATTTGGCCAACCATTGGGCACTCAGTATGATGGATTAACAAGGTCTGTGGGAGATTTGGGGCCACTGATCATCAAAAAAAATAATGTTACTCCCTGTGGTAGATACTATGTTAAAATTGTAATTGAAGATTTTTTTTGGATCAGCCCCGATCCAGCTCAAATACCAGATGGATTTGAAATAAATTCGGCACTTTTCCTAAACAAAAATAGTTTAATAAGTAGTGTTCAAATGACTAATACTCAGTATTCTGATTGGTCTGTGGATCATGAATTTACAAAATTATCATTGGATGGTGAACTTGTTGAAAACTGTAATGATATTATTGCAACATTTATTCTTGAAGACTCGATTAATCAGGATTATTCCATACCATTTAAAATATTTCCAACCGCTTATCGAGACAGTGTTCAGGTAGAATATAAAGACGGGCCATTAATTACAAATGATTCAATAAAAATCGAAAGGGGAGCAACTGAAAAGAAGATTATTATTTCTGCAATAAATATTAATGCCGATCATCCGAATATTCAATTTCAATATCCGGAAAACCCTTGTGATTTTCCACCACCGCCACCGCTCAACGGAGGCTATCATGGTAAGATTTATTTTAATATGAGAAATAATGAACCCATTTCATTTACGCAAAACCCTAAAATTTACGAAGCTTATTGTAAAGAAACATTGGAACTAACAATTACGGATATAACAGAAAATGGTGTTACTCCATTGTTTTACAGATGGGAAAACGATGTTATGTCGCACGATACCATTAGCTATAAGGTTGAGTCGAGCCCCGATTTCGTTCAGGTTACAGTAAATGATTATTGTTCGAATGAGTCGACAATGCAGGTTCAAATTAATAATAAGGCTATCGAACTTGAGCAAATTCTGGATGCATTTTTATGTGGTCCGGGTCAGTCGGTAGTTGTTCCCGTTTCAACCCATATTCCTAATTATAGCGACTATACCATTGATCACGTACAATGGTATAAAGTAACACCATATCAATATCTTGGAGATGCCGATGGAAATGAAATGCTGGTGCTTTACGATGATGTGGTTGGCGATGGTGTCTGGACATGTGGTTTCGAGATAACAGATTGTTGTGGCGGTACTCAAACAGGAACATTTTTGGTTAATCAATCTGAACTTTCACTTGGTGATGATGTAAATATCTGTAATGGAGACTCGAAGTTGCTTGTAGCTAATGCTCAGGCTCAGTCGTTCGAATGGTTTGAAGTAGTTAATCCATCCGTTATTCTATCATACACAAATTCGGTTACAGTAAGCCCATCAGTTACAACGGAATATGCCCTTCGAATTAAAGACTTATGCGATGTATGGCAAACCGCATATATTACTGTTATTGTTGATTTGTTTGAGCCACAAATTATTGTTGATCCTGCATCCAAAGAAATTTGCCCGGGAGAAATAATTACACTTACTGCAAATGATGCGGTTGAATGGAACTGGACACCCGGCAACGAAACAACCCAGATGATAACACTTAATCCAACCATTCCAAATGTGTATGAATATACCCTAACAGCTTCTTCTGATTATTGTTTTGATAAAGTCGCAAGTACTACATTTGAAGTATTTCCAACTCCGGTGGCTGAGTTTAGTATTGATCCAAATGAAGATGCCTGTACAGGTGAATCAATTTACTTCGACTATCTGGAAATTGTAACAAACGAAGGATTAGTTTGGGATTTTGATGATGGTTCCCCAACTAGTTTCGACGAAAACCCTACACATGTTTATTCGGTTCCTGGGACTTATTATATTCACCTTCATGTTCAAAAACATATTTGTGATAATGACACAGTGATGGAGTTAATTATTAACCCATTACCAACTCCTGACTTTGATGCCAATATAAAAGATGGATGTATCCCTGTGGATGTTAATTTTGATGATTTTTCAGAAGATATTCAAGCGGGAGCAACATATGAATGGAATTTTGGTGACGGACAAACCAGTGATATTGTAGGAAATACCTCGCACGAATATGCTCAGGCAGGTGTATATGATGTTAGTTTAACCATCAATAATACACAACGATGTGCCGAAACAATTGTTAAGAACAAATATATTCAGGTAAATCCAAACCCTGAAGCTAACTTTGAACCTGATCCACCAATAACAACAATGGATACCCCAACCATTGATTTTATTGATTTAACAATTAGCGATTCAACAATTATATCGTACGAATGGGATTTTGGTGATGGCACATCCGGTAATGTTTCTGACCCATCACATGTTTATACCAATCCGGGAAATTATACAGTTACATTATATGTTGTAACTACTAATGGTTGTTATGATTCAATAATTGGATATGTTGCCTTAACCGAAGAAGCCGTATTATTTATCCCCAATGCCTTCACCCCAAACAACGATGGAGTTAATGATAAGTTTGAAATCAAAGGAACATCCATTGCCGACTATAACTTGTATATTTACGATAGATGGGGGGGAGTTGTGTGGAGTACGCATAACTTTGAAATTCATTGGGATGGAACCGATAAAAAAGGAAATCCTGTAAATTCAGGAACCTATGTTTACCAAATAGTTGGCACTGATTATTTAAGGCAGGACATTAATTATCAGGGTACAGTAACTGTAATTCGATAATATACTATCGAAGCTTAATTTTTAGTGTATAAGAATTTTATCTCAGGATTTGACACTTACAATCCTTCCATTTTTTTCCTACTTTTGCACTCTTAAAATATAGAATAACAATGACTAACAAAGAAATAGTAGTAAGTGGTATCCGGCCAACAGGTAATCTGCATCTTGGTAACTACTTTGGGGCAATAAAGAATTTTGTAAAAATGCAGGAAACAAATAAGTGTTTTTTCTTCATTGCCGATTACCATTCACTTACCACACACCCTACACCCGCTGACTTACAACACAATGTTAAGCAGGTGCTAATCGAATATCTTGCTGCCGGATTGGATCCTGAAAAATCAACTTTGTACCTTCAGAGTGATGTTCCGGAAACGGCCGAACTATACCTAATATTAAATATGAACGCATATTTGGGTGAGCTCGAAAGGGTAACAACCTTTAAGGATAAAGCACGCCAGCAACCTAATAATGTTAATGCAGGATTACTAACCTATCCTACACTTATGGCAGCTGATATAATTATTCATAAGGCTGCTAAGGTACCGGTTGGTAAGGATCAGGAGCAAAATCTTGAAATGACACGAACATTTTCTCGTCGTTTTAATCATATGTATAATACCGATTTTTTTCCTATACCATCTGCTTATAACTTTGGAGAACAACTTGTAAAAATTCCAGGTTTGGATGGTTCCGGTAAAATGGGCAAATCAGAGGGAGAAGGGAATGCAATATTCCTGAATGAAGACCCAAAGAAACTTCGTAAAAAAGTAATGCGTGCGGTTACCGATGCCGGTCCAACCGAAATGAATCAGGAAAAACCCGAAGCTATTCAGAATCTGTTTTCATTAATGGATGTGGTAACCTCTCCTGAAATTGTTAAACAGTTTGATGCCCAGTATAATGATTGTACAATTCGTTATGGGGATTTGAAAAAGCAGTTAGCAGAGGACATGCTTAATTTTACCGAACCCTTTCGTGAAAAAATTGCCGAGCTTTCATCAAACGATGATTACATAAAAAAGGTGATGGACATGGGTGCTGAAAAAGCCAGAGAAAGTGCCAGAAAAACTGTGGAAGAAGTTCGTCAAATTATTGGTTTTAGAAAATATTATTCCGTAAAATCTTGTTAGAAAAAAATAATACATCGATAGAAAGAGGGCCCGAAACGGCTGTTCTTGTTGGCCTGATTACAAATGCCCAACAAAAAGAAAAGGTAAACGAATACCTTGATGAGCTTGCTTTTTTAATTGAAACTGCAGGAGGAGAACCCGTAAAAAGGTTTATCCAGCCACTTGATAATCCCAACTCACGAACATATGTGGGCACCGGGAAACTTGAAGAGATAAGACAATATGTAAAAGCAGCCGAAATCGACATGGTTGTTTTTGATGATGAACTTAGTGGATCACAAATTAGAAACCTGGAGAAAGTCCTGGAGTGTAAAATCTTAGATCGTACAAATCTCATCCTCGATATTTTTGCAAAACGAGCACAAACAGCCCATGCCAAAGTACAGGTTGAGTTGGCTCAATATCAATATTTACTTCCTCGTCTTACCGGGATGTGGACACACCTTGAACGGCAACGCGGGGGTATTGGTTTACGTGGTCCGGGTGAAACGGAAATTGAAACCGACAGAAGGATTGTCAGGGATAAGATAAGCCTGCTAAAAAAGAGGCTTATTCAAATCGATAAACAAAAAGCAACACAGCGGAAAAATCGTGGAGAGCTTATACGGATTGCTTTGGTAGGATACACAAATGTTGGTAAATCAACTATTATGAATCTTCTTAGTAAGTCGGAAGTATTTGCCGAAAACAAGCTGTTTGCTACACTTGATACAACTGTACGTAAGGTTGTGGTTGATAATTTACCTTTTCTACTTTCTGATACGGTTGGATTTATAAGGAAACTTCCCCATGGTTTGGTAGAATCATTCAAATCTACACTTGACGAGGTAAGGGAGTCGGATCTTCTGGTTCATGTTGTTGATATTAGCCATCCTGAATTTGAGGATCAGATTCAAACCGTTACACAAACATTAACAGAGATAGGTGCCGGCGATAAAAAAGTAATAATGGTTTTCAATAAAGTTGATGCTTATCAGTGGGTTGAGAAAGATGAAGACGATTTAACCCCGACTTCAAAAGAAAACACAAGCCTTTTTGATCTTCAAAAAAGCTGGATGGCTAAAGATAATCACCCATGCATATTTATTTCAGCAAAAACTAAGGAAAACTATCACGAATTCCGTAAGCTCCTTTATGATAATATTAAGGAAGTTCACGCAATTAGATATCCCTATAATAATTTTCTTTATTAGTTACTAAAGATTTAAGTTAGGAATATTGCTAGATAACTTGTGTAGCTAAGGAAATTTAATATTTAACTGATGAGTACATTTAATTAGCATCTTTAATTAGTAATAAATAAGCAATTTTTGATAAATAGTAGGAAAAAGCTGTTTATATAACTAATCATTACAACTTATTGCGATCAAAAAAATAATGAGTTATTTGTACATCTTATATACTATTCTAAAATGAATCTATTTTTAACAATTGCCATAATAATTTCAGGTAGCTTATATACTTGGGCAAGTTATAGTAACTTATATCTGTTAAAATATATAACTAAACCAATTACTACCATTTTGGTTATTATATTGGCATTTTTTCAAGAACCAGATGTATATGACCTGTATAAAGCACTGATAATTGCAGGTTTGTTTTTCTCACTCATTGGTGATATTTTTCTCATGCTTAAGTCAGACAAGTTTGTGCAAGGGTTGGTTTCATTTTTAATAGCTCACATATTCTTTATAATTGCATTTTCATCGGGCTTTGGGCCATATCTTGAAATCTCATATCTTATTCCGGCAGCTATTTATACAATAATCTTTCTGTGGATTCTATTACCAAAAACGGGTAAACTAATGATTCCAGTAACCGTATACGCACTTGTACTATTGGTATTTCTATGGCAAGCAACTGGCAGGTTCTATTATCTGGCTGGTTCATCAGCATTATTGTCGTTTCTTGGTGCTATTCTATTCGTTACGTCCGACTCTATCCTTGGTTATACCCGGTTTGTAAAAAAATCCATAGCATCCACTTTTCTAATACATGTTACATATTGGGGTGCACTATTGTTAATCGCGTTATCAATTTAAAACTGTATTGTTGATCCGAAAATATTTCTTCCAAAATAATTAACTTTACAGCCTTAAAAATTATTTAGATGAAGACTAAATTTCTGTTTTTATTACCTGTTTTAACAGGAGTATTATTAACTGTTTCGTGGCCGGTTAATGGGTTTACTCCGTTAATTTTTGTCGCCTTGGTTCCATTGCTTTTCGTTCAGAAATATCTGGGAGATAACAATAAGAGAGGAATGTTTTGGTATTCATGGCTGGCATTTTTGATATGGAATGTAGCCACAACTTGGTGGATATGGAATTCCACAGAAAGTGGTTCTGTTATGGCCTTTGTTCTAAACTCATTGTTTATAGCAATTGTTTTTCAGCTATATCACTTATCTCGAAAGAAGTTATTCAATAATAAAAAAGGCGCGTTTATCTTATTGTTTTATTGGGTAACCTGGGAGTACATTCATATGAATTGGGACCTTACATGGTCGTGGTTAAACTTAGGGAATGTATTTGCATCAAAGCATATGTGGATTCAATGGTACGAATATACTGGAAGCCTTGGGGGAACCATGTGGGTAATTATTATAAACCTCTTACTATTTGATATTATCTCTGCTATTATGGCAAAAGCTCAGAAGGTTAAAATTATTGCATCTGTTGGTGTATTATTAATATCACTTATTGTTCCATTAATTTTTTCCTATTCCATATACAATAACTATCAGGAGGAAGAAAACCCGGTTGATGTTGTTGTTGTTCAGCCAAATATTGATCCTTACACCGAACAATATTCCCTGTCATATGAGAGCATACTCGACAAAAACCTTAAGCTTGCAGCGCAAAAAATAAACGATAGTACAGATTTTATTGTATTTCCCGAATCAGCTTTGCAGGAAGATATCTGGGAAGAATGGCTTGATAAATCCATAAGCTTACGGAAAATAAAAAAGGCCCTTAGTCAGTTTCCGAATACAACCATAGTTATTGGCGCCACAACCTACCGCCTTGTTAAAGATGGTGAAAAACCAACTAATGCAGTTCGTAGTTTTACCAGTACCCTTGAGAAATATTATGCATTTAATACAGCTGTATTAATTGAAAATGATCAAGATTTTCAAATTCATCATAAGTCAAAATTAACTCCTGGCGTTGAGATAATGCCATCGTGGTGGATTTTGAAACCAATAGAAAAGCTTGCTATCGATCTGGGAGGAACAACCGGAACACTTGGTAGAGAAAGCGAACCTGTGTCATTTATCAGCCCAAATAAAAAGATTGGTGTTTCACCAATAATTTGCTACGAGTCGGTTTATGGTGAGTTTGTTGCTAACTCGGTTAAATTGGGTGCTGGATTAATATTTGTTATAACAAATGATGGTTGGTGGGGAGATACTCCGGGATTTAAACAGCATTTTCTATTTTCTGTGCTAAGAGCTGTTGAAACTCGTCGTAGCGTGGCTCGGTCGGCAAATACCGGAATATCAGCTTTTATTAACCAGAGAGGAGATGTTATTCAGGAAACTCCATACTGGAAACCTGCCGTTATAAAGGAAACTCTAAACGCTAATTACAAATTAACCTATTATGTTAAAAATGGTGATTACTTAGCAAGAATATCTGCTTTTGTGAGTGCTCTACTTATATTGATTTCCTTTACTCAAGGATATCTGCGCAAAAAGAAAAGCTTGGCATAAAAAAGTCCGAAGTCCAAATAATGAAAACTTTCTTCGGACCTCGGACTTCCAACTTCTGACTTCCATCTATTTCGACGTCTCCTTAACGCGCATATCGCCCAGTAGAACATCCCAGAAACCAATTAATCTTCCTCCAATTTGTGTTTCCTTACGCTTAACAAAAACAGTTATATCCTTCTTTGTTGTATCCTGATATATTAATCTACCCTCAGCATCATACCCTTTGAATTTTTGAAAAATAGTTATTACACCAACGTAAGTGCCATCGGGCTGCTTTTGAAGGTCGCTCATATATTCTATGTTATACCACTCAATCTCAACCTTTTTGTAGTTTAAGCGCATTAGTCGCTCAAAATACTTTCTCACATTGTAATAATTGATATCATCGGGGTTGTTTATTGAAGATACGCCAATTTC
This sequence comes from Bacteroidota bacterium, assembly GCA_013203805.1. Lineage (GTDB taxonomy): Bacteria > Bacteroidota > Bacteroidia > Bacteroidales > F082. The sequence goes on from JABMPH010000441.1 coordinate 12,570, forward strand.
ACTGTCGGTCATAAAAAGCTCCTCAGCTCTATCGATTACCCTGTTGGCCTCACTCCATGGTGTTTCTTTGCTTCCAATAATACTAATGTATTTACTCAGATCACGTACTTTTTCAAGTGCAAGACTGTCAACAGCTTGTTTTCGCTCGGGGCTTAACTCATCCTGAGCAGTTGCAGAAAATGAAATCCCTACAATTAAAACTACAATCCACAAATATGATATTTTCATTGTTATTTACTTTTTAATTAATTCTAATTCAGTAATCTTACCCAGCCCATCACGCTTAACCGATTCAACTGTATACTTGTATTGTTTTTTATCTTTAAGATAATTTAAAAACTTACTAATTGTTGTAGGGCGATCGTAATCGTTTGTGCCCCCATACTGGCTTATGATGATTAATACAGGCACATCAGGACTGGCAAATTGATCCATCGAAAGCATTATTTTTTTATTTGCTGCATCAATGGTTGTAGATGTTGATATGGCATTAAGCTGATCGTCAATTTCCTGATGTTTTGGGGACTCTACTATTTTTTTCTCAATTTCCTCTTGCTTAAGCCTTTCTTCTTCAGCCAGTCGCTCAGCCTCAGCCCTGTCCATCGAAATTTTTTCTGCTACCTTTGAAATAAGATCAATTACTTCAGGGTCATCAATATTATACGATTTAATAGAATTTAATCTAACATCCTGCTCGTCTAAACTCCAGTTTGTAGATCCATTTAGCATTGCGGTTAAGTCATTTTTAGCCTGCTCGACTTTCGTAGCATATTCAGCAGCAGCTTTTTCACGTGCCAGTTTTTTCTTGCTTTTACATGAGGTGGCACTGCCTACTATTATTATTGTGGCTAGCACAAGCATCGTTATTCTGGATGCATTTTTTACCATTATACTCATTAGTCTATTTTTGATTATTATTCTATATACATAATAATGCAAAATTATCTAAAAAATTGTATAATCTTTGTGAAATAATGTTAAAGCACTACACAATTCCTATCTTTATTCCTGAGCTGGCTTGCCCCTTTCAATGCGTGTTCTGTAATCAAAAAAAAATATCGGGGCAAACCCACGATCCAACAGGTGATGAAATAATTGAAACCATTGAAAATCATCTCCGAACCTTTAAAGCCAAGCATAAATATGTTGAGGTTGGATTTTTTGGTGGTAGTTTTACCGGTATTTCCATCGATGAACAAAAGAGATACTTGAAGTATGTTCAGCCTTACATTCGATTGGAGCATGTTCAGAGTATCCGACTATCAACTCGCCCCGACTATATAAGTGAGGAAATTCTTAGAATGCTAAAGAAGTATAATGTCACCACCATTGAGCTTGGCGCACAATCTTTCGATGATGAGGTGCTAAGAAAAACGAAGCGTGGTCATAACTCCCAACAAATTGAAAAAGCAGCAGCGTTAATTAAAGATTATGGATTCAAACTGGGTTTACAAATGATGATAGGTTTACCTGGTGACACACTGGAGAAGTCGATTGCAACAGCAAAGAAAATTATTAAGATCGGGGCAGACAATACACGTATTTATCCTGCTGTGGTTATTAAGGATACTCAAATGCACAAGTGGTATGAGCAGGGTAGGTATAAACCTTTAAATTTGGAGGAGGCAGTTAATTGGACAAAGCAGTTATTACCACTTTTTGAAAAAGCAGGAGTTAATATTATACGTGTAGGCTTGCATCCATCCGAAGGACTTGTAAGTGGGGAAGACCTAATTGACGGACCCTTCCACCCCTCATTTAAGGAGCTGGTTATTACACATATATGGCAAGACTTACTAAAGCCTGTTATTGATTTAGAAAATAAAAAGAGTATTGAAATTCACGTTCCTATAAATGAAATAAATTATGCAATTGGACATAAGTCGGCAAATAAGAATATGCTTTTAGCCAAGTTTGATAAAGTTAAATTTGTTGGTGATTCAAATTTGCTTCCCCGAAGTTTTAAAATCCATTAATAAGAAATCCACCATCAACAACTATATTTTGGCCTGTAATGTATGATGATGCGGGCATGCACAAAAAAGCAACTACTCTTGCTACTTCTTCTGGTTCAGCGATTCTTCCTATGGGAGTGCTATCAATCACCTCTTTATAATAGTCTTTGTTTTCCATGAGTCCCTGTACCAATGGCGTTCGAGTATACCAAGGAGAAACTGCATTTACCCGAATATTGTCGGAAGCCCACTCAACTGCCAGATTTTTGGTTAGTTGATTCAGAGCAGCTTTGGTCATGCCATATGGTGATCCTGTGCGGATATGTGTAAGCCCGGCAACAGAAAGAACATTTACAATTGTTCCATTTCCCGATTTCTTTAAAAATGGATGCATAAAACGGCTTATCTCAAAGTTTGAATTCATGTTTGTATCAAGAATTTTTTGATACTCTAAGTATGAATATTCGGTGCTTTTCTTGCGAATGTTTGTTCCAACATTATTAACAAGTATGTCTATTTTATTATAATTGTTCGATATATAATCAAATAATACTTGTCGTCCTTCAAACAAAGAAACATCAGTAGTAATCCCAACGATGTTTGTTCCGAACGTATTTAAACCATCAATGCATTCCCTTACATTTTCTTCCTTTCGTGAAACTACAATAATATTTGCTCCAAGCTGAGCCATAACCTGGGCAATGGCCAATCCAATACCATATGTACTACCAGTTATCAGAGCTGTTTTGCCAGCTAAACTCCAATATTCTTTTTCCATGATAATAATTTTTTGCTAAGTTGAAAAAAATCTAGAGAGTAATAACACTTCAGCTTTAGAATATAATTGAGGATTGTTAAAATGCTCCGGATTCAGAGATGTTAATTAAGGGCAGAGTTAATTATTAATCTGTGGCTAAATATTATTAATTTAATTTCACATTAACTTTCATTTTCCATTCTTTGTTACTTTTGATGACCATATGATTATAATTTCAAATAGTACAATTCCTGATAAAGCATTAAATAAATTAGCCGAATTGGGAGGCGTAATATCTTTCATTACCAACGGCATTACATATCCTGCTATATCAGGTCATCCCGATGTGTTTTTTTGTCAGATTGATAAACTGCTAGTAGCAGCTCCAAATATTCCAGCAGATATTAAAAATAAATTGGTGAAAAGAAAGATTAATTTTATTGAGGGAAGCAGCGCCGTTGGTAGCAAATATCCTGAAACAGCCAAGTATAATGCAGTAGTTACTGATAGTTATTTGATTCATAATCTAAAAGTTACAGATAGTAGAATAAAGGAACTATGTTCAAATAGGATATCAATCCATGTCAATCAAGCATATACAAGGTGTAATCTTCTTCCATTGAATAATGACAGATTTATTACTTCAGACTTGGGTATTTATGAAACCTTAATAAACAACAAGTTAATAGCACTATATGTTGACCCTAAACAAATTAAGTTGCCCTATTTTAAAAATGGGTTTTTTGGCGGTGCTTGTGGCGTATACAAAAACAAAATCTATATAATTGGTAGTTTAATTGAGATGAAAGGGAAAAACCAGATTATTGATTTTTTATCAGATACCAATTATAATATCGTAGAATTATACAATGGTCCTATTTATGATGGTGGTAGTTTGATATTTATTGATTCTACTGCCAAAAATTGTTAACCATTCCCGAAAACAACATCAATATTGCGATAAGGACATATATCACAATAATAATGATGGTAAAGATGCCCATATATTTAAAGTGCGACTTGATATTCTTGAAAGCCAGTTCCAGATTATTGTCCTCTTTTTTCTCAATTGCCTTCTTCATATTAGAAGAAAATTTATAGAGGTAATATATTGGGAAAAAGTAAACAATACTTAATATAAAATAAACCGCTCCGATTATTACTCCTGATATAGGAGGCAAACTTTCATTATCGATAGTTGAAAATATTATAGAAACAGCTATCGATCCAATTACCATTAATCCTAAAAAGATAGCTCCTAGTATGGAAAAGAAAAAAGTCCAGCTACTGGTTTCTTTTAAATAGGATTCTGAAGATTTCGAAATTTGTAATGTATGTTCAATTTCTGATTTTTCTATGGGGTTATTCATAATAGATTTTGTTTGATTTGAAAAGCTAATTTAGGAATATTTTATAACATAAAGGTTATTTTTTATGAAAACTACATATATGCGAAATCCATATATGAAATAGAGTTGTCAAGTCTAAAATCACATTGCATTTTTATATATCTGCTCGTGGGATTTATTTTTTCAGGGTCTTTTCAACATAGGTTAACTACAAACTATTGAATCGACTTAGCCTTTTATATGCATTTTTCCAGGTATAAATACACACATGTAATAGGCGTAAAATCAGAAATATATAACTCTAAAATTAATAATGTAAAAAAAGATTAAATTTTATTTGCTTTTTGAATATTTCTTGACGTATATTTGTTACTCATTGAAGCTGACCAAATTTCCTACCTTTTGATTAGTTTAAACTAATTTAAAAAAATGGTTGCTTTATGAAAAAGGTCTTATCGTTAGCATTCCTTATCGGGAGTGCCTTTCTTGTTTCAGCACAAATGACTTTATCCAGCGGCGCACAAATTGTTGTGGCTAGTGGCTCAACGTTGGTTGTAAACGATGTGGTAAATACATCGGGTACTATCGATAACGACGGAACAGTTTCTGTTAAAGGTGATGTTACTAATAACAGTGGTGGGTTATTTGATTCAGGATCTGGTGGAACTGTAACATTTACAGGTTCAAGTGCACAGGAAGTTACCGGAGCTGCAACAGTTCATTTTTACGGAACGCTGGATATTAATAATTCGAATGGTGTAAGCATAACTAACACTACAACAGGTGCTGCACAGGAAGTTCATGGTGCACTATCCTTTACAGCTGGAAAGTTGACATTGAATAATTTTGATCTTACCTTAGGGACTGCCGATCCAACAGGAACTGGTGCTTCGGCATATATTGTAACCAATGGTACGGGACAATTAAAAAGAGTTGTGGCTGCAAGTGATGTAATTTTTCCTGTTGGAAATTCGGCCTATAATCCAATCACACTAAATAATGCTGGAACTTCAGATACTTATGGAGTTAAAGTTGTTGACAGCAAACCTGCAAGTTTTTCGGGCACAACACATATTGTAAATAGAAGTTGGGATATAACAGAGGCTGTAAGTGATGGTTCAAATTACACTGCTACCACACAATGGAATAGCGGGGAAGAAGCAACATTCGATCGTACCAGAAGTAGTATTGGGTTTACCTCAGATGCCGGATCAAATGTATCATGGGGTAGTGTGGGTGCTGCAACAGGTAGCGACCCTTATACACAAAGCCAAAGTGGTTATACAAGCATTGGAACATTGATGGTAGGTGATTATTTTTATGCAGGTCTTGTCATAGATTTGAAGGTTGTTCTTGCAGCTGCATGGAATGCTGGAAACGATAACATGGATAAAACGCTAAATACAGCAGGGTTAATACCTCTTACTGATCCATATTCTCTTGGCACATCAGTTTCCTCAGTTCCAGCCTCAGCCGTTGATTGGGTAAAGGTTGAGCTTAGGAATTCTGGAAATCATGCAACAATTACAAACTCTTATGCCAAATTTGTTGATGTTGACGGGCAAATTATTGAAGAAGATGGATCGAATATGAAACTTACAGGAGCTTTAACAGGGAGCTATTATGTAGCAATTCAGCATCGTAATCATTTAGGTGTTGTAAGTAATTCAACGGTAGATATTGGAAGTACTCCGATAGTTAATTTTACAGGAGCACAGGCAACTGCTTGGCAAGACGGAACAATTAGTACGAATGCTGCAATGAAGGAAGTTGAGACGGGAGTTTTTGGGTTGTGGGATGGAGATGCTACAGCAAATGGGACAATTGCGTATAATGGAGCAAGTAATGATAGATCGGCAGTTCTTACTCAGGTTGGAGTTAGTACACCGGGTAACACTGTACAGGACACATATTCTGCAAATGATGTAAATATGGATGGTGACGTTATATATAATGGTGCAGGAAGTGACAGAAGTTCAATATTATCTGTTGTTGGAGTATCAACACCGGGTGTAGTATATACAGGTCATGTTCCAGAATTATAAATTAATTTTTTGAATTAGCTAAAAAAAACGATTATGAATATTAATATCTACAAATACACTTTAATTCTCATGCTTTTGCTGGGGTTTATGTATTCGAATTCTCAAACATTTGAAATACGTACAGCGGAAAGCGATTATGGCTATTTAACTGTACAGATGAGGGAAACATCAGGCACAGGTACACCCACAACATCTACTAATGTGGTTGATATCACATTTGTTGTTAGGTACCCAAGTGGATCAGTTGATATAGATTTAATCTGCGCATCTAACGATTACAATATTATTGATGGCCTGGGAGGCGAACAGACAAGTAGTGGATATGATTATCACTATTGGAATGCCAGCAATACCCCTTTCAACCCACCCAGTAGTTGGACTCAAAATGTTTGGGAAGATATTGCAATTTTCAAAGCAACCAGCGCAACGGGTAGTGGGTTATTTGAGATAGCCCCAGATACATGGGCCGGAAGAAGTCTCAACTGGAATCAAGAAGGAACGGATTACCCACCAACTATTAATGGAGATGTTACTTACTCTTTCCCAACAATAGTTTATGATTACGTTTGGACAGGAGCTGCTAATACGCAATGGGATAATGGTGGCAACTGGTTATCTGAATGTGGAACTGCAATTTCAACAGCTCCAAATACCGGCAATAATTGTATTATACCAAGTGGGTTATCTAATTATCCAAATGAAGTTAATTTGGCACAATATGGCGGACATCAGCCAACTTGTACGGACTTAAAAATAGTTTCAGGTGCATCATTAACTTTAGACGAAAAAGATGTTACAACTCTTGATCTTGTGTGGACATTTGCAAATGTGACGGTTGATGGGATTCTAACATCAATACCTAACACTCGCCTAACTGTATCGGGGTCCACAACAATAAACTCGGCTGAAGGAATTATTGTCCAGGCTGATGCAACTGGAGTCGGCTCATTCATAGATAACGGAATAACCTACGGAGCAAGTGGAACAGCAAAAGTTCAAACATATTTGTCAAACTCTGCCAGCTCAGGTAATTTTTATATACATCTTGTTGGTCCTACAGTAGATGAAGAAAACTATACCGGGAGTGGAACGGGTTCATTCTTACAGGCGTTTGCAATAAACTCAAGTACTTATGCTTATGAATGGGATCAATCCATGGACACCACAGGAGGAGTTAGTGGTTGGCAAAATATTTATAGTAATACGTTTGAAGTCAATACAGGAAAGGGTATAGGTTTATCTACAATTGATGCAGCAAATCATACTCTTGAAATGATAGGCGAACTAATTACAGGTTCAATATCTTCTCCTAACCTAAGTTATGGCACCAATAATTTGGAATTAATAAGTAATCCATATCCATCAGCAATCGATTTCGACGCTCTGGCTTCTGCAAATAGTGGTGTCGTAAATAATAAATATTGGATTTGGGATCCTACAGGACCAAATTATGTTGCTAGAGCTTCAGGCTCAGGGGGTGCACAATTTATTCAAGTTGGACAAGGTTTTTTTGTACAGACAAATAGCAATGGCACATTCGATTTCACTAATGCTAATAGATCACATAGCACCGATCCATTTAGAAGTAATCATTCAAATGAATTAACAATTAAAGCATTTGGAGGTCAAAATGGATATCATGATGAGTTAGTTGTCAGATACGACGAAACAGCAACCTCAGGTTATGACATCGAAATAGAAGCAAAAAAGTGGGAAAGCCAAAACAGTGATGCCACCCAAATTAAAACTGTCGCTGAAGATAACACCGAACTTGCCATAAATGTGCTTCCTCTAGAAAGTCTGAATAATGGCGTAACAAGTGTTCCAATGCATTTTAACTGTGGGTACAACACCGAGTATACGCTATCATTTTTCGACATGGAGACTTTTGAAGTTGGCTCTGAAATTTGGTTGGAAGATAAACTCATTGGTGGTGACTGGATTTCAATTGATGATAATCCCGAGTACTCTTTTACTGCAACACCCAATGATTCTGAAGATAGGTTCGTATTACATTTCTTTGGGCCAACAAGTGTTGATGAATTTGGCATTGAAAATACAGTTGATATATATGGATACCGTCAATATGCCTTTGTACGAAACAATACAAATGAGATAATTAAAGAAATATCCATTTATACTTTAGCAGGTGAGTTGTTAAGAGACATAGAAACAGTTGATAATAATATAAATAAATACTGGGTTTCGGATAAATTGGGTTATTACGTTGTTCGCATTATTACCGATAAAAATGTTTATACCAATAAAGTGTTTATTTCAAAATAGCCAATTATAAAAGCAAAAAATTATTTATATGAAAAAGATAATATCAATTCTCACGATTTTTATAATATCAATGTTTATTACAGTCTCTAGTGTTGTTGCCGATACGGGAACACCAGGAGATCCTCCGGGCGAACCAGGTACAGGAACTCCAATCGGTGGAGGAGCTCCAATTGGTGGGGGAAGTATAATTCTCTTGGGTTTAGCAGCAGTCTACGGAGGAAGGAAACTTTATCAAATCAATAAGGAAGAACTTGAAGAGTAATACAGGAAATTTACCTTAACCTTAAAATCCTCCATATCAATTTTAGTGATATGGAGGATTTTTTATTTAAGATCATTTTTTGATAACAATCAGCCATCTTTTTGTTAAAAATACATAATTCAGCAGTCACATTTCTTATTAGTTGTTGGGTTAATTGATTGATACCGTTTTTTTTACTATTTTTGCACACTGAAAATTTCTAATACACACATTATGGAAAAAAAGAGGGTACTATATGTAAATCAAGAGATTATGCCCTACCTTCCTGAGACTCAAATTAGTAAGATAGGACGCTTTCTTCCACAAAAAACACAGGAATCTGGTAAGGAGATTAGGACATTTATGCCACGTTATGGTTTAGTTAACGAAAGGCGTAATCAACTCCACGAGGTAATTAGGCTATCTGGTATGAACCTGATAATTGACGACATTGACCACCCGCTAATTATTAAAGTTGCATCTATTCAACAAGCCAGGATGCAGGTTTATTTCATTGATAATGAAGATTATTTCCACCGTAAATTTTTATTTAGAGACAAGAAGGAAAAATTCTTTGAAGATAATGATGAAAGAACAGTTTTCTTTTCTAAAGGTGTACTGGAAACAGTAAAAAAACTCGGCTGGGCACCAGATATTGTTCATGCACATGGATGGTTTTCAAGCTTAATACCGCTATACATTAGAACCGCATATAAGGATAATCCAATTTTTAGCGACTTAAAAATTATCTTCTCATTGTATGATGATGATTTTTCAGAAAGCTTCAAGAAAGGCTTCACCGAAAAAATGATAACAAAAGGCTTAACAAAAGATGAACTCAAACACTATAGTAACGGAACTTACGTTTCGTTGATGAAAGGTGCCATCGATCGTTCGGATGCGTTAATTCAGGGAAGTGAAGAAATTAACCCTGAGATACTTGAATATGCAAAGGCATCGGGGAAACCAATGTTGGATTATATTGATGAAGAGAATATTTATGTTGCCTACAATGAATTTTATGACAAGATTATTGGAGAAGAATAGAAAACAAGCATTTTCTATCCGAATATTAGGAAAACTATTGTCAATTATTTTGCTGTTTGTATTAATTGGATCCTGCGCAAAGGATCCGGGACAAATCGGCTATATAATTCAGCCAGAAGACAGCAGATTAAATGTTGCCTTTTCTGATACATCAACAATTTATGCCTACTCAGAACTGTTGGATTCCATTCGGTCTGATAAATTAAGTGTAAGCGCTTTTGGTAGTTTGCGAGATCCTATTTTTGGCAGCACCACCGCAGGATTTTATACTCAATTTATCTTATCTGCTCCTGGTCATGAATTTACTGTCGGAAGTATTTTGGATTCATTAGTGTTTCAATTAGATTATGAAGGCTATTATGGAGACACGAACAATACACTTCATGCGCATACTTACGAGATGTTAGATAGTTTAGAGGCTAGTAGTTCCTATTATTCAAATATTGTTATACCTGTTGGTCCAACAGATTATAGTAACTATACTTTTGATCCACGACCTACAGATAGTATTGTTCTAAATGGAGATACGCTTCCCGCTATGCTAAGGCTTAACTTAACAAATTTGAATACTGAATTAGGTCTCAAATTACTTAATGCCAGTGCAACTGATATGGAGGACAGTGAGACATTCCAAAAGTATTTTAAAGGACTATTTGTGCAATCGGAACCAATATATCAAGATGGAGTAATTGTGTATTTCGGGCTAGCATCAGGAAAATCAAGATTAGAACTGTACTATCGGGAAACTGCAGAGGATACAGTATCAACAAGATATGATTACCTAATAACCACATCTACAGCTACTGTAAATAAGTACGAGCATAATTATTTCTCTGCATCACCTGAATTTAAGTCTCAAGTAATTGCAGGAGATACAAACTCAGGGCAACAGAAGTTTTATGCACAGGGTTATGGAGGAGTACAGACAATAATCAAGATTCCCCATGTAAAAAAATGGGCAAGGAAAGGAAATGTTGCAATAAATGAAGCCAAGCTGATTTTGCCCGGTTTTGATGGAGATGATTTTTTTGATCCACCTGGCCAAATGTCATTATTGAGAATTGAAGAGGATGGATCGGGTTCAATATTATCCGATCAAGGAGAAGGTGATTCATATTTTGATGGGGATTATAACGAGGCCACTAACTCATATGAGTTTAGAATTACACGATATGTTCAATCCTTAGTAAGTGATTCAACATTGCCAAACAGAGGCTTGTATTTATTCTTGTTTGGAGGATCGGTTCATCCCGAAAGGTATATTTTTAAAGGAAATAATTTTGGCGCCGATTCAACAGGAATAAAACTCGAGATCTTGTTTACTGATCTTTAATTTGTTTATTACAACCTTTTCATTTTATTTATTTACGATCTCCTCAATTCACTTATATTTGTAATTATTTAAGAAAAAGCTATGTGTGGAATAGTTGCTTATATTGGGTATAAACAAGCCCATCCGATTTTGATAAAGGGACTACAACGTCTTGAATATAGAGGTTATGACAGTGCCGGAATATCCATTTTAAATGGAGGAATTAAGACTTATAAAACCGTTGGCAAAGTTGAAGAACTTGAAAAATATTTAGTAGATAAATATATTGATGGTGAAGCAGGTATTGCTCACACTCGATGGGCCACTCATGGAGAACCTAATAAGGTAAATGCCCACCCACATTTTTCCCAATCAAAATCAATATCGTTAATTCACAATGGGATTATTGAAAATTATGCAGTATTAAAGGAAGAACTTGTAGCTAGAGGATATGAATTTGAGTCGGATACCGATACGGAAGTATTAGTTAATCTTATTGAAGATATTAGGATTAATGAGAAAGTGTTACTCGACGAAGCTGTTCGCATTGCCCTCGGTCAGGTTGTTGGTGCTTATGCTATTGTAATATTATCAGAAGATCATCCAAACACATTGATAGCTGCCCGTAAAGGAAGCCCATTAGTGATAGGAATAGGAGAGAATGAATATTATGTGGCTTCGGATGCTACCCCAATTGTTGAATATACAAAAAATGTTGTGTATCTTGAGGATGAGGAAATTGCTGTTCTTACTCGAGGACAGAGGTTTAAGATAACTACAATCAAGAATCAGGAAAAAACACCCTATGTACAACAATTGGAATGGAATTTAAGTGAGCTCGAAAAAGGTGGGTACGAGCATTTTATGATGAAAGAAATATATGAGCAGCCCAGATCTATTAGAGATAGTATGCGGGGTAGACTTAACCCTGTTACGGGCAATGTTTCTTTGGGAGGGATTATTGATTATGAGCAAAAAATTCTTGCAGCAAAGCGAATAATTATTATTGCCTGCGGTACTTCATGGCATGCCGGGTTGGTTGGAGAATACCTTATTGAAGATATAGCAAGAATTTCTGTTGAAGTGGAATATGCATCAGAGTTTAGATATAGAAATCCGATAATTTCGGAAGAAGATGTTGTAATCGCCATTTCGCAATCAGGCGAAACAGCAGATACGCTGGCTGCCATTGAATTAGCTAAAAGTAAAGGTGCCACAATTCTTGGGATTTGTAATGTTGTTGGATCTTCAATAGCAAGAGCAACTCATGGAGGTTCATACACACACGCTGGTCCTGAAATTGGAGTTGCATCAACAAAAGCATTTACTGCGCAGGTTACTGTGCTTACTTTGTTGGCTCTTCGTTTGGCTCAACTGAAAGGTACGATTCCTAAAACCAGATTTATGCAATTGGTTCAGGAGCTTGACAGGCTTCCTGAGAAAGTTGAACATGTACTACACAATAACGGGCTCATTGAGGAGATTGCTAAGAAATATAAAGATGTAAATAACTTCCTTTATTTAGGAAGAGGATATAATTTCCCTGTGGCATTGGAAGGGGCACTAAAGCTTAAAGAAATTTCATATATTCATGCTGAAGGTTATCCAGCCGCAGAAATGAAACATGGACCAATTGCCTTGATTGATGAGAACATGCCAGTTGTATTTATTGCTCCAAATCTTGGAATATATGAAAAAGTTGTTAGTAATATTCAAGAGGTTAAGGCTCGAAAAGGAATAGTTATTGCAATTGTTACTGAGGGCGATACTACTGTAAAAAAAATAGCCGACTATGTAATCGAGATTCCCAAAACGGAAGAATACCTGGTCCCGATTCTGGCATCAATACCTCTGCAAAAGCTTGCATATCATATTGCAGTATTGCGGGGTTGTAATGTTGATATGCCACGTAATTTAGCTAAGTCAGTTACAGTAGAATAGGAATCACAAAACTTTCCTTTCCAGGGATAAAAAAATATTGAAAAGCCAAAGTTAGTCCTACTTATAGAGTATACTATTAAAGCCTAGTTAACTTTTGCGATCTTCTTAGTAACACTACCCTTCTCGGTTATAATTTCGTAAACATAAAAACCCGATGGTAATACTTTTCCTCTTGAATCTTCGCCAGTCCAAATTATAGAATGGCTACCCCCCGATAATTGTTGGTTTAAAAGGGTTGTTAAATTTTTACCACTAAGGTCATAAATATTCACAATAACAAATGAACTTTTTTCGATGTAAAAAGTAATGGTAGTTTGGTCAGTAAATGGATTTGGATAGCTAACAACATCGTGGTTTGTGTCTTTATTATTTTCATTTACATCTACCCAGATTTTAATACCACCGGAGTAACAATAAACTTTTCCATTTCTTCCACCAACAACCATTTCCATTGTTCCGTCTCCAACAATATCTGGAATAGAATTTAATGCATCAATGGGAGTATTATAATTAATCGATTTTAATTCTTCACCATCTACTCCATCTAAGAAATAACAATAATTATCTGAAAATAAAGTGCCTATTAGAACATCATTAATATCATCACCTGAAATATCATCAATAACAGCAACATTCCATGATTTATCAGCTAACGGGTGTAGCCAAATGTTCGATCCATCAAATCCGTTTAATACAATCCCATTATACTTGCTATGGGCAACTAAGATATCTGAATATCCATCATTATTTACATCGTTAAGTTTTTCAAATCTAAGTATTAGTGACCCTGATATTGCTCCATTGAATATTTCAGTATTATTAACCGGATTAATGTAATAATAATTACCGCCAAAATCGCCAGCGGCAACATCTTTAACACCATCTCCTGTTATATCGTCTATCTGTAACAATGCCCATACTGACGATCCACCTGTTGTTTTGGTCCAACTAATACTGCCATTTGAGCCATTAATTCCAACTACCTTTCCTTCAGTTTCATCAGCACTTGAAGCTCCAGCAATAGCATCAGGAATTCCATCTGCATTAAAATCCTCAACTCCAATTGCCGAAAATACAGGACCACCGATATATGTTTCCCAAATTGCTATTCCATCAACTGCATTTAAACAGTAAACTCTCTTGGGACCAATATCTTCAAAATCATCTCCTGTTGAAGCAATTACATCTACTATGCCATCATTATTATAATCGAAACTAGCATCAACTGAATAAACCCAACCTCCTTGTCCGTACTCATTAGTATGATGCTTCCAAATTTGGGCACCGGTTTTTCCGGATATAGCAATAATCGACCTGTCACCTCCTGTTGTACCAACAATCACATCTTCATATCCATCACCATTAATATCCTCAATTGTTGTTAAACCTGGTTGGTCATAAATATTTCCGCTATATATTTCAAACTCCCACATTACGTCGGCAATGCCTGATGAGTTGCCATTAAAACATCGAATGAAATTGTCTTCCGAACAAATTATAACATCCGCCACAGTATCGCCAGATATATCCGGTATTTGTTGTATAGCCTTAGGACTTTGATCATACCCAGTGGTTATTGTATAATGCCATAGTGCATCACCAATGGGCCAGTTTTTCAATAATCCATCACCGATAATATTTACATAGTATGGATTATTTGAAGGATCATTATTCTCAATTGAAAGTTTTCCGCCATAATTAGCGTCTGTTTTTGGATTAAACCAAACTCCTACTAAAACAGAATCGAGAGTAGAAATATTTAAGGGAAAATCAACGGATTCATCAATAGTAAATACTTCATCATTTGACATAATATCACTCACAATGAGCATTTCGTCACCAATGTTTTCAATTTCCAGATACCATCTGGTAGTTGCATTTACTCTTACATCGAAATAATCATGAGTATTATAAGGTACATTCAATGATGGTCCCGAATTAACTGCATCTCCTGTTAGATACACATCAACAATAGGAGTTATTGGGTCACTTGATTCAACCGATATAGTAACTTCCATATGCCCAACAATAGTTGGAGAATAGGTTAGAGGTATTAAAACAGAGCCTCCCGGAGATATAGTTTGAGGAGTTGAAAACGTGGTTGAAACTGGTGCCGAACCAGGAATAACTATTCCGGTTATTTCAAGATTAGCATTACCAACATTTTCAACTTCCATTTGCCATGTGTCAGAAGTATTTATTGTAACGGCTCCGTAATCATGGTTAGTTATTGGGATGTTTATATCTGGTGTACCAGCTCCGGTTAAACTAACTTTATAAAGTTTACTTGGTGATGACAATTGGCCATCCACATACCAAATATATGTGCCATCATAAACAATCCCTGAGGGTTTAATATTTTCACATGGATGACTTTCAAGTACGTTACCCGACTGATCGGTTTTATATATCATATTGTCGTTATATTCAACCATCCAAAGGTCATTATCATGCATACAGATATCCCAAATTTGCTCGTTTGGGGGAGTAAACTGACTAATGGTTCCGCCCGTATTATTAACATTATACACAGTTCCAGGATCAGGATAATATGTTCCAGCCCAAAAGTCCCCTCCGTCATAAGCAATGCCACTCATGTAATGATCGGGGAGGGCAAAAGTTGATAATATATTACCACTTAAATCAAGTTCTGTGGCTTCAGCAGGTGCCGATGATGGAGATACCTGATTAATTACCCAAAGTGATGAACCATCCCATGACATTCCAAAGCAATCTCCAATTGATGGAGCTATAAACTGTTGTTGGTACGATCCATCAGATGGGTCAAACCTATAAAAATGATCACCGTTGGATCCATATATTCCGAAATATAAATATGTTCCATCCCAAGCTAAACCTGATGCTTTTCCCGGTATATCCCATGATTGTAGTATTGACCAACTTCGAGGATCTTTTTGAGTTGCAGAGTTTTTATTGGCAACTGATGAGTAAAACAGAATAAAGGCTAGAAAAATTAAGATTGTAATTTTTTTCATTTCTTCACAATTTAATTGATTTAAAAATGGTTGACTGCCCACAAATTTAATAATTATAGTCTAAATGATCTAAACTAATTTTTTAACAAGCTCCATTTGTATTTGAGCAACTTTCTTTCTGCGAACATCACCATTAATACTTACAAGAATATAAGCCGTATGTGAAAGTTTATAATCACAATAAACATGGTTTTTTGATGTGCGATATATCCTTTTAAAGTGTTCATTAACAGGCAAGTTTAATGTTGAACAAACTTGTTGTGCTCTATTCAGAGATTGATTAAACGAATCTTCATCGGGCATTTCCAACTCAGGATATAAATCGGAGGCATAGTGTATTAATTGGGCATCAACAATTGCGTTTATAAAATCAACCAGAGGTTCAT
This sequence comes from Bacteroidota bacterium, assembly GCA_013203805.1. Classification (GTDB taxonomy): domain Bacteria; phylum Bacteroidota; class Bacteroidia; order Bacteroidales; family F082. The sequence continues at coordinate 28,885 of JABMPH010000441.1, forward strand.
TTATTTGTGAATGTTCTATTCTAATTAAAGTGTTCATGATTCCATTTTTTTCAGTTCACTAAATAATTCTTCTTGTTTTTTGGTGAGGTTAGTAGGAATTACAATGTTAGTTTTCACATATAAATCTCCAAAATCTGTTTTGCTTCCATAAATGGGCATTCCTTTTCCTTTTAATCGGAGTGATTTTCCTCCCTGAGTGCCTTTTGGGATGGTCATGTTTACGTTTCCGTTTAAAGTGGGAACCTCAATTTTACCACCTAGTACAGCCGTATACATATCTACCGGAAGGTCTGAATACAAATTATTTCCTTTTCGCTTAAAATTAGGATTTGGAATAATATGAATTGTAATAATTAAATCGCCAAAACTCCCACCATTAATTCCGGGACTCCCTTTGCCTGCAAGTTTTATTTTTTGCTTATCTCTGGTTCCTGGTTTAGTAGTAAGTCTTAGCTTTTTACCATTTATATTTATAATCCTAATTCCTCCATGATAAGCCTCCTCTAGAGTCATTCCCATTTCAGCAGAATAGTTTTGTCCTTTTCTGGATGGTTTTGGTCTTCCGGAAGCCCCTGAATATCCGCCACCAAAAATATTATTAAAGAAATCAGAGAACATTTCAGGATCACCTTCATATGTTTGATGTCTGCCTTGGCCACCTGTGTTTGCATAATATTGTGAATAGTCAAAACCTCCTGGCCCACCTCCCTGTTGTTGCTGGTTTTTCCAATTAGCACCCAACTCGTCATATTTTTTCCTATTTTCATCATGACTCAAAACCTCATATGCTTCCGATATTTCTTTAAATTTCTCTTCAAGG
>JABMPH010000442.1 GCA_013203805.1 Bacteroidota bacterium
AATAAGCGAGATAGTAGTAGCATCAAGGATTATAGCCCGTTTCAACATTCTTACAAACAGGAATTTTATTGCTTCGAAATCGCTTACTTTTCATATACTTAACGTTAGCAGCAATATTACAAGCATGAAATTAGTGATTAAAATATCATTTTTAGTTATTGTATCAGCATTACTATCTTGTCAAGCTAATTTGACAAACTTAGATTATTCAGAAACAAGACTTGAGATTGTTTATGATACATTGACCATTAATATCAAAGGGCGGCTTGGACAAATAATAAGACTTAATAATAAATATTATTGTTTTGTTGAAAGAGATAACCCATATAGTAGCCTGTCATTTAGAGACTTCTACATTATATCTCCCACTGGAGAAATTGAACAAAAAATCGAAGTCTCTGATAAGATGAATACTGGATATTATAATGATTTGCATATTAGGAATGATAGTATCTTGATGAAAGATTATTATGATCATGCCACTTTTTATCTTGACACACTAAATAATCAATGGATAGAAATAGAGGAAGTTGATGACTTAATATATGAGGATGAGTACTTTTATGTTACCTACCTTGATTTTGGTGAATGGGGTCATACTGTTTGGTTCAAAGACAAAAAGACTAAAAAGGAATATGAACTTGCATCATCTTTTCCCAAAATCCATAGAATTGATAGTGTTTATTATTTAACTAATAGTCGTAATGTCTTTAAAATTGACAATCCAAATAATCTCAAATTATGTGACACCAATTATTACTATGAAAGGGTTGAAAAACAAAAGTGGGGAGAAGGTAGTTTCTCAACAACTGGTACTGAAAATATTTTTCAAGACACAGTATCACGATATGAAACGAAGTTTTATATTGTAACATCATTTGTTTTTCATGATAGCCTTTTTTGTATATGTGTGGATAGTAGTTCAGCATATCTTGGATTTGCTAATAAGTCAAAAATTCAAAAAATAGAGAATATTGGCACAAATATCAATATTTATAGACGTAGTAATTCATATCGTGGTAATCAGAATATCAATAAAGACCAATTATTAAAATACTACTCTAAAGAACCCAAATATGATGGACTAATTGAAATAACTTATAATCAAATTAAAGTAATCACTGTGAAAAATATTGATACGGCAAATTATCTGGGGACAGAAAAGGCACAAGAGATATTTGAATATTTGACAACCTATCACACAGATATTATTTACAATCTTAATCTATTAGAAGTTGATAACATCTTACCTGAAATTGGAGCTTATAATGTCACTCCTCATCACAAAATCTCAATTGGAACAGATTATTATCCAAATAAAAAACGTTTTGAATTAGAAACACCCAGGGTTTATAAAATAATTGAAGACACCACGGTCACTTTGCTTTTAAATTATTATTACACAAAGAATGATGGCTCCGTTAAAGTAGTCACTTATGAATGGCGAAAAACAAATGAGACTGACTACAATATTTATTCGCCAGAAAATGAAATCAAGAGAATTAAAGAATTTCAACGCAGATTAGATAGAATAGTCGCTTTCATAAATAAAAAATATGGTCAGCCAGAGAAAAAGGAGGAAACTTCGTATGGTAATTATTGGAATTGGAAATTAGCTAATGGAACTGTCATATTATTAAGCAGTAGTGATCTTAATAAATACCAAAGAATTAGAATGAAAATTTATAATGAATAAAATACTGCTGCTAACAACAGCTAATACGCCATAGCCGCGGCAATGGCTTCGTAGAAAATATTTGTAAAATTGAGATTAAATAACAAATTCAAAAATCAACAAAAAAGCGGCAACGGCGCATAGCCAAACCGTTACCGCCAATTAGAGAGATTTGGTACAGAACATGAATCTATCCTAAGAAAATATTAAATTTGTGAAAAAGTGAAACACGTCTCACAAATCTGAAATAATGGACAAGTTAGCTAAAAAGACAGAGTATAAAAGCCTCATTGAAACCATTGGAAATATTTACCAGAAAGCAAGGGAAAATGTTATTTCTGCTATTAATATTGAAATGTTAGAAGCATATTGGGTTATTGGTAAATATATCATAGAATACGAACAACAAGGAAAAGAAAAAGCAACCTATGGACAACAACTTCTAGAAAACCTATCCATAGACTTGAAATTAAGATATGGGAAAGGATTTAGTCGCAGCAATCTCAATTACATGAGACTCTTCTACATAAAATATCCAAAAAGTGAGAAGGTGTCTCACAAATTGACTTGGTCTCATTATTTTGAGTTGTTAAAGGTTGAAGATGATCTAGCAAGAGAATTTTATGAAAATCAAGTAATTATTGAAAACTGGACTGTAAGAGAACTCAAAAGGCAAAAGAAAACTGGACTATTTCATAGATTGGCAGTAAGTAAAGACAAAAACAAAGTAATTGAATTATCAAAAAAAGGGCAAATAGTAAAATCAGAAATGGATTTGACAAAAGATCCATATGTATTTGAATTTCTTGGATTACCTGAAAAAGAACTTTACACTGAAAGCGATTTGGAAAAAGCGATAATCAATAACCTTCAAAGTTTTCTACTGGAATTAGGAAAAGGATTTGCTTTCATTGGAAGACAGCAAAGAATATCCTTAAATAATCGACACTATTTTGTTGATTTGGTGTTCTATCACATAAAATTAAAGTGTTATGTTCTTATTGACTTGAAAATAGGAGAAGTTGTGCATGAACATATTGGACAGATGAAACTGTACCTGGGTTATTATGAAAAAGAAGTCAATGTGGACTCAGACAATAAACCGATAGGAATCATATTATCAGAAGAAAAAGATGAAATAATGGTTGAATATGCAATGTTAAATGATACTTCAAAATTAGTTGTTTCAAAATATCAATTATACCTACCTGACATTAATGAATTGAAAAGAAAAGTAAGAGAAATTATCGAGAAATAACTGGCGGTAACAACAAATATAGTGCATGCCACGGTTTGTAGCATTTAGAAAAGAATTAGTAAATTTG
>JABMPH010000443.1 GCA_013203805.1 Bacteroidota bacterium
AAACTATCTTTTATTAGAAAAAGATGATGTGTTATGTAATGAAAATGTTTAATAAGGTACTCTGTGTCTTACCGTTTGTTATTTTAAAGTATAAAATTTTAATAAATTATAGGATAAGGAAATCGTGAGAAAACCATTATATAAAGATTTTAATTTAATAAAACAGTTTATTGAAGACCATGACTTTAAATTTGCTGAAAAGTTATTAACTGAAATAGAGCACCGACTATGTGGTAAATTTGATAATGCATTGTATATCAAATATAAATCTTTGCTGCCTGAAAATGCAGTCAAGAGAGACGAACCTATATATTTTGATAGTAGACTTTCAGAGTATGATTCTCGAAAAATAATACCTGGTATTAGTATTGTCAGCTGTTGTATGAACAGAAATGACAACTTAAAAAAAGCTCTAAAAACATGGTTGAAATTACCGGTTGATGAAGTAATTATAGTTGATTGGTCATCAAATACTCCTGTTGATGAAACAATTAATGAATTTGATGATGATCGAATAAAAATAATCAGAGTTGAGAAAGAATCAAAATGGATATTAACATATGGTTTTAATGTGGGTCTTCGTTTTGCGTCCTATTCTAAAATATTTAAATTTGATGCTGACATTGAAGTTAGTGCAGATTTTTTAACATTGAATCAATTTAATCATAACCAATTTGTGCGAGGCTATTGGAAATCAGCACTTGATCAGGGTGAAGAATCACAAGTTTATGTTAATGGTTCATTCGGTTGTTATAAAAAGGATTTAATAGAAATTGGTTTCTATAATGAATTAATAAGAACTTATGGCTGGGATGATTCTGATATTTATGAAAGGCTTTCAAGCCAATGCGGCCTGGCTACTAAATATTTAGATTTTACTTCAGTAGTTCATCTTGATCAGGAAGAAGAGGAGAGAATCAAAAATCAAGATATTGTTAGTGATAAATTTTTAGGTGTTATTCCTGCAACTGAATTTAACAATCTTCGAAATAAGTTTATTGGAAGAACTTCCGATTATTGGGATGTGAATAGACTACAAGATTACTCAATAAAAAGGGTGGAAAGTAATTTATGGAAAAGTGCTCGTATAAGTGAAGATATACACATTCAAAGTCACATAATAGAAGATGCAAATATATATTCAAGTTTACAATTTATGTGGAGTCATACTTCTTATTTATTCAAAAATGTTAAATTAATAGAAAATACAGCTCATCTTTTTTTCAACGAATATGCAACAAAAATTAATTTTAATATAACTTTGCTTATGATTGGCCAAGAGAAGGAACCACATGGGTTAAAATTATTTACTATTAACGATACCTCTTATGAAGATTATATAGCTAGTTGTTTAGAACAAGCTAACATTAGTAACATAACTGTTTTTGCATTATCAGTTGGTGAAAAATATAACCACAAGACTATTGGTATTCATGGGAAAACAGTAGAAATGGTCATGATGCCTCAAGACTTATTGGTTTCAGTTTTAGGGTACAGACTAAACAATGGGTTTGAGCAGATTAAGAGTGAGCCAAATAAATTGCTAAGTCCAAATATATTTATGAAGACATTTCAAAGTTATTCAAAAAAATATGTTTATGTTGATGCTCAACATGGTCTTGGTAATAGATTGAGAGCGATCGGTTCTGCTGCTTCTATTGCTGTAAAAACAGGTCGTGAACTTATAATTGTTTGGCAACCTGATCATCATTGTGAATGTCATTTTTCTGATTTGTTTGATTATAATGGTGTGGTGATAGAGCATTCTTTTATTGAAATGGCTAAACAAAGTATGAGTGTTTATAATTATATGGAGATTGAAGATGGTTCTGCTAAGGATGAACTAATCGACATAAATGAAAATAAAGATCTATATTTAAGGGCAGCATATACCTTTAACTCAACGCATTCCGATTGGGAGTCAGAAAACAAGTTTATTCAGCAGTTAACCCCAACTAAAGAAATAACTAATTTAGTTGAACAATTTGATATGTCTAATTGTATTGCTGCTCATGTACGAATGGAAGCTGGAGCAGGCTTAGATAATAATACCTATGATTCTATTGAGAATTGGAGTCAGGAAGGACATGACCAAATACATTATTGGAGAGAAAAAAGCCATTACTCACACTTTATTAAGCGAATAGATCAATTATTAGCAGATGATAAAGAAAAAAAGATATTTTTAGCCACTGATATACCTGAAACGTATAAAGTTTTTGAAAATTATTACAGAGAACAACTAATATATCTAAAGCGAGATGTTTATGACCGTTCAAAAGAACAAATTATTTTTGGTTTAGCTGATGCAATATTGTTAAGTAAAGCTCAACAGCTTTTAGGAAGTACGTGGAGTTCCTTCACTGAGTTGGCAATGCGACTTTCTGAGAATTATACATCTATTGAAATGAGTGGTAAGGATTTTTAAAATGCCACAGAAAGTTGTAGGTGTGATTGGTACAAATGGAATTGTTAAAAATACATGGAATAAAACTAATTCTGAATATTTAAAAGCTATGGGACAAAATTCTGGAAATTTGGTTTTCCAATTTGCATTTTGTCGTTCATTCACTTCTAAATATTTATTAATTGGTAAAGATATAGAATGGAATAATTCTCTAATTAGACAAGAATGTGATGTCATTGCAATTCCTGCTGCTAATTTTATCCGAGAAAATTTTGATTTGACACCATTGACAAAGTTTTTAGAGGATATAAATTTACCTTTAATTGTTGTTGGATTGGGTGCTCAAGCATCTACTATTAATACTAAACTTGGTAAAGTACATCAAAGTATTATACGATTTTTAAAAGTTATTAATGAAAGAACATATACTATCGGAATAAGAGGAAATTATACTGCATCTATACTTGTTACCGCCGGAGCAAACCCGCAGCTATTTGCCGCAGAATAAATGGTAAAAAAAGATACATTGCTTAACTTCGCCACTAGCTACTCAATATCTAGAATGATAT
>JABMPH010000038.1 GCA_013203805.1 Bacteroidota bacterium
ACCCACAAGATTATTTTTTGATTATATGGAGAGTTTTATTTTTTATCGCAAAGTGTGAAAAGTAAACTATAAAATCATTTGATCCAATTTATCAAAATAATCATTAGTCTCTTATTGTTAGCTATTTGCCGCTACCCGTACATGGCATCAGTTTTCATTCGCAGGTACTTTTCAACGGCAAATAATGTTGATAATCCGGTAATCAGCAGTCCTGAAACAAGTATAAATACATTAAGATAAATTAACATTTCTCTACTTGAAAGGAGCATTAATTCAGGTATGCTTTGTTGTGCAGCAATCAATATACCATGTAATAATGCCATGGCTATAAATGCGCTTACTAATCCCTGTACAAATCCAATGGTGATAAAAGGCTTTATAATAAATCTTTCGGTTGCCCCCACAAGTTGCATAGTTCTAATTGTAAACCTCTTGGAATATATTGACAGCCTTATGGTATTATTAATTAATGCAACTGCAATGAATAGAAGCAAAAGAGCAAACCCGAAGAGGATTAAACTAATTTTCCTTAGATTACTATTTATCAGATGAACTACCGATTTTTGATAGAAGACCTCCTTAACAGATTCATTCGCCAGCACATATTTTTCCATTTTCTGTATACTATCATTGTTTGCCCAATCGGCATTAAACCTAACATCAATGGATGGTAATAATGGATTATTCTCGTCATCAATAAAACCTGTGAAATCCTCTCCCAGAACATTATTTAGCCTGCTTGTAGCTTCTTCTTTTGTTATATATTCTGTTGATTTGATGCCAGGTACAATATCCAATTGCTTTTGCAGATATACAATATCGGCTTCCTTAATATTGTCTTTCATAATAATTTCGAAACCAATATTTTCCTTGATATAATTCGATAGGCTTTTAGTATGTAATACAAACAATCCTAAAAATCCCAATGTAAACAATACAAGCGTAATACTTATCACCGAAGTAATGTACGATGTATTGATTTTCCGTTTATAATAACTGTCGTTGTAATTGGCCATATATCAGGCTAAAATAAAAAATAATACAATTGCAACTTTTATTAATTTCGCAAACTCATTTTTGAGCAACAATGAAACACTTAACTATTGGTATTCTGGTAATCCTACCCCTGATTTTTATAGGTCAATTAAAAATTGATTATGACAAAAATCTTACGGTAATTTGTGATACAGTATACTATAACACTCAGGTAAGTGAAAGTAATGCAAATCAGCTTGTTGAAGCTATTGATGTAGTTTCCGGCATTATGCTTAATATAAGATATGCCACAACTAACAATTTTACCGAAGAAAAAATATATAATAGCCCGAATGCCTTTGTACTACAGCCAGTTGGTAGAGCTTTGGGATTTGTTCAAAAAAAATATGGGTTGAGAAGCATATTTGCTAATGGAAATTTCGTTTGAAGAATTAGAACAAGCAAATAATAAATAGACAATAATAAATATCAAATATACAATGGGTTACGATTTTCAGAGGATAGAAAAAAAATGGCAGGATTACTGGAGTAAAAACCAAACATATAAAGCTGAAATTAATCATGAAAAGCCTAAGTACTATGTGCTCGACATGTTTCCTTATCCATCAGGATCTGGACTACATGTAGGTCATCCTTTAGGATACATTGCATCAGATATTTATTCTAGATTCAAGCGACATAAAGGATACAATGTGCTTCATCCAATGGGTTACGATGCGTACGGATTGCCTGCCGAACAATATGCCATTCAAACCGGAACACATCCCGAAATCACAACCGAAAAAAACATACTGCGATATCGTGAACAACTCGACAAGATTGGCTTCTCTTTTGATTGGAGTCGTGAAGTTAGAACAAGTGATCCAAATTATTACAAATGGACACAGTGGACATTTATTCAATTATTCAATTCGTGGTTCAATAACATCAGCAAAAAGGCTGAAAAAATTGATGACCTTATTAAGCAATTTGAAATAAAAGGAAACTCAGATATTGATGCAGCTTGCGCTGAAGTAAAAATATTTTCCTCTGAAGATTGGAATGGTTATAGTGAACAAGAACAACAGGAAATGTTGTTGAATTACCGTCTGGCTTATCTATCCAACACAATGGTAAACTGGTGCCCCGATCTGGGAACTGTGTTAGCAAATGACGAGGTTAAAGAAGGCCTATCGGAACGAGGCGGACACCCTGTTGAGAAAAAGATGATGAAGCAATGGTCGTTGCGGATAACAGCATTTGGACAAAGACTTCTTGAGGGTTTAGATAAGCTCGACTGGCCCGATTCGCTTAAGGAAATGCAACGAAACTGGATAGGCAGAAGCGATGGAGCATCTGTTGTTTTTAAGATTAAAACCTCTCCCCAACCCTCTCCAATGGAGAGGGGGCAAGATCCACGATGTTTTAATACAGATGCAAAAACATGGGCTGCGCTGAAGAATAATGTTAAAGACCTTCGAAAAAATCCAACAAAAGCTGAATCATTACTATGGGAAAAACTTAGGAAAAATCAAACTGGATATCATATTCGACGTCAACATGCGATTGATTCATTTATTGTTGATTTTGCATGTGTAAAATGTAAAACTGTGATTGAAATTGATGGAGAGATTCATAATTATCAACAAGCGGAGGATAATTACAGAACATCTATCCTTGAGCAAAATGGTTTCACCGTTATTAGGTTTAATAATAGCGAAGTTTTTGAGGATATTGATAATGTTGTTTTGAGGATAAAAAAATATCTTGATAAAAAAGAAGAGTCTCTAAAGGTCCTCCCCTCAGGGGAGGATTCAGGAGGGGTCGAAGTTTTTACAACTCGTCCGGATACACTTTTCGGCGCATCATTCATGGTACTTGCCCCCGAGCATGAGCTTACTGATCAAATTACTACTCCCGACAACAAAGAAACTGTTGACAGTTATAAATCTTGGGCAAAAAACCGTTCGGAACGTGAGCGGATGACAGAAGTTAAACATGTAACTGGCGAGTTTACTGGGGCATATGCCATTAACCCTCTTACAAATGAAGAAATTCCAATCTGGATTGCCGACTATGTGCTTTCGGGATATGGAACCGGAGCCATAATGGCTGTGCCCGGACATGATAGCCGTGACTTTGCGTTTGCTCGTCACTTTGATCTGCCTATAATTCAGGTTGTTGTTAAAAAAGGTGATGAGCCCTCTGATCCATCAACTTGGGAAGACTCATATGATTCGAAAGAGGGAGTAATGATTAATTCAGGTTTTATTACCGGAATGTCAGTGGCTGAAGCCATAAAGGCCACCATCTCGAAAATAGAAGATATGGGCATAGGTAACGGAACCGTTAATTACCGCTTACGCGATGCTATTTTCAGTCGCCAAAGGTATTGGGGTGAGCCATTCCCAATTTATTACAAAGATGGGATGCCATATGCTCTAAATGAAAGAGAGCTGCCGTTGGAGCTACCTAAAGTTGATAGCTATTTACCAACAAGTGATGGAAGTCCTCCTTTGGCAAATGCTCATAACTGGGTTACAAAGGAAGGTTATCCGCTAGAAACCAACACAATGCCCGGTTTTGCAGGATCAAGTGGTTATTACCTTAGATATATGGATCCGAATAATAGGAATGAATACTTTTCCAAGGAAGCGAATGAATATTGGAAAGATGTTGACTTGTATATTGGTGGTGATGAACATGCTGCCGGCCATTTAATTTATTCACGTTTTTGGAATAAATTTTTGTTCGACCTCGGACTTGTTTGTGAAGACGAACCTTTTAAGAAACTTATTAATCAGGGCAAAATTCAAGGGCGATCGAGTTTTGTTTACAGAATTCAGGGAACAAATAAATTCGTTTCTTATAATTTGAGAAACGAATATCAAACCCAAGCCTTACATGTTGATATTGACATTGTGAGTAATGATGTATTGGATACTGAAGCTTTTAAAAACTGGAGAGCAGAATTTAATACTGCTGAGTTTATACTGGAAGATGACAAATATATTTGCGGACATGAGGTTGAAAAAATGTCAAAATCAAAGCACAATGTTCAAAATCCTGATGCCCTAATTGAAAAATATGGCGCTGATACACTTCGTCTGTACGAAATGTTTTTAGGACCACTTGAACAAGATAAACCATGGGACACAAATGGAATTGAAGGTGTATTCAGATTCTTAAGAAAGCTCTGGAGATTGTATTTTGATGATAACGACGAACTTATTGTATCAGAAGAAAAAGCCAGCGATGATGCACTAAAATCATTACATAAGACTATCAAAAAAGTAACGTCAGACATTGAAAGGTTTTCATTTAATACTGGTGTTAGTGCATTTATGATTTGTGTAAATGAACTTAATGAACTGAAATGCCACAACAGGGAAATATTAGAACCTTTGGCCATATTACTTAGCCCTTATGCTCCTCACATAAGTGAAGAAATTTGGCAAATACTGGGTAATAACGAGAGTATTAGCACAGCCATTTATCCCATTCATAATGAAAGTTATCTTGCCGAAAACACATTTGAATATCCGGTAAGTTTTAACGGTAAGATGAGATTCAAAATCGCATTACCGGTCAACATGCCAAAATCACAAATAGAAGAGGAAGCAATTAGCGCTGAAGAAGCACAAAAGTGGTTAGAAGGAAAATCCGTAAGAAAAATTATCGTTGTGCCAAATAGAATAATTAATATTGTAGTTGGATAGAATACTATTATCGACAAATTAAAAATCGTATTCAATATGTACTTCAAGAAATATCAAATAATTATCTCGTTGTTGTTTGTGTTTTCTGCTAAATTATTACTTTCACAAGATACGGTAAATAACAAAGCATTCAAAGTTGGTGAACAACTAAAATACAGGGTATATTATAGTTCATCGCTTGGTAATTTTACCGCCGGAGAAGCAGTATTAACAGTAGAAAACTGGAAAGGTACAGGCGTTGGCCGTGCTAAAGATGTATATCACATTACAGGCGAAGGCAACTCAAAGGGTATGTTTAACTGGTTTTATAAGGTTAGGGATAAATTTGAGACTTTTACAGATAAGCAAACCCTGTTACCATATGCATTTATAAGGAAAACAAGGGAAGGAAAATACAAGCAGGACGATAGGGTTATATTCGACAGGGAAAAAGGGGAAGCAGTTACCAACTCAAAAAAAATTACAAAAATACCCCCTGATGTTCATGATTTTGTATCGGCGTTATACTTCATGCGTACAATAAGTATTGAGGATTTTGATGCTGACAGCATGTATTATATTAACTTTTTTTTGGATGATTCCGTTTACACTTCTGCTGTTAAATATCAGGGTAAATCTGATTTAATTACCAAATGGGGAACTATTACATGTTTAAAAATTGCTCCAATGATGGCTTCAGGGGAAGTGTTTGCTGAAAAATATCCAATGTTTGTTTATGTAACCGATGATGAAAGTCATGTACCAATATTGGCCGAATCAGCAGTAATAGTGGGATCAGTAAAAATGGAATTGATAGAACAATCAAACCTAACAACCCCCTTAGAATCAAAAGAAAAAAGAAACAAGCATATTATTGAAAACACAAAGGCAAACAACCCTAGTGAACGATAATGGTATTTACTCTTTTTCGTAATAAATGGTGATTGTACCAAGTGGTGTAGTGGATTCAGAAACAATTTTACCTTCAGATAGGATTCCAAGATTATTGATTGATCCTGGGTTATCATCAAAGAAATAGGCAATAGAATTATCATCCTTATCAAGCAGATACTTAGTTTCATGAGTTGTACCAGGTGATACAATTACCAATGTTGAATCGTCAATTATTTTAAAATACGTTTCCTTTTGCATTTCAACTACCTGACGAAGCATTTCAGGATTGGTAAACTTCTCATCAAAATCAGTTTCAACCTTTTGCGCTTTCCAAGTGCCAACAAGTTTACTTTCTGGGCTACCGCCACATGAAGTAATTATCATTGCCAATACAAACATCAATCCTGTTAGTTTCAATAGTTGCTTCATATTGTTTAAAAATATTTAAGAATGCAAAGGTACAACCAATTTGTTTTCTTCATTAAATCTTATGAATGTTTAACATTTGGAACGATTAATTAGAGACTATTGCATATCTCCAAAATAAAATACTTGTTTCAACGTGCAATTTTTTTGATAAAAAATCAAAAAAATTTGGTCAATTAAAATATTAGTTGTTATTTTGCGAGTTAATACTAACTAACATTTATTAAAATGCTTTCAGACAGACAGCAACAAATTATTGAAGAATCCATCAAAATAATTGATGATAAAGGAATACAGGGGTTAACAATTAAAAACCTTTCGAAGGCTATTGGCATAAGTGAACCAGGAATATATAGGCATTTCGGGAGTAAAACAGAAATACTGCTTACAATTCTGGATAGTATAAAAGAGATGGCGATTATGCTTTCGGGAATAATGGAAACATATGAAGGTACGGCAGTGGAAAAAATTGGTTTTATGTTTTCGAAAATGCTTGACTTATTTTCCGAAACACCATCGTTAGTTTCTGTTATTTTTTCCGAAGAGATTTTTAAAAATGAAGAAGTGTTGAAGATCAGAATCGTTGAAATCGTAAACCTGCACGCGCAAACCATCGAGGTAATTATCTCACAGGGACAAATAGAAGGTAATGTGAGAAATGATATCGATAAGAAAAGCCTTGCATTAATGGCAATGGGAACTTTAAGGCTTATTGTGAAAAAATGGGACTTGAATAACCACAACTTTAACTTAAAAAATGAAGGGGGAAAAATGATAGAAGTTCTGAGTAAAGTATTGGGGAAATAATTCTCAGTCCAAACAAAAGAAGCCTTTTTTCGAAACATAACTTGTAAAATATAACTAAAATAAATACACAAAACCATGAAAATATCAAAGGTAATAGATACACCAACCAAAGAAAACCCACATGGGGTGGATGTACGTTTATTGTACAACAAAGATACCGCTCAAGCTGTACATATGCAATTACAGCCCGGTGAAAGTTTAAAGCCACACAAAACTCCTGTTGATGTTTTTTTCTTTGTAATTGAAGGCACTCCTGATATTCTTGTTGGAGAAGAAAAAGTGAGGGTTGAAGCAAACTCTCTGGTGGACAGTCCAAAAGATATCGTTCATTGCATCTATAACAATACAGATACTATTGTGAGGGTTTTGGTTGTAAAAGCACCTAAACCCATAGCTAAAACAAAAGTATTATAGATTAATCCAACGGTCGTTAGTTTGTCATCAGAACTAGTTGACTTGCCCGGCAGTTTTTTTAGAAACCAAAAATTAGCGAACACTAACTAACGTAAATTTAAATGGATGTTAAGAGCTTTTCTAGCAGATTAGCTGCTCTAATTAATTAAGAAGTAAACACTTGAAAACCACATTCAACATATTATTTCTAATTAGTATATTGTTCCTTACTTCTTGTAAGGACATGTTTGACTATTCAACATATGTTATTGATTTTAAGGGAGAAAATAAAGCTGTGAATCTTACCAATATTGAAAAATTATCAATAAAGAAAAGTAGTGATACAATCAGAATTGCCTTTACCGGCGATACTCATATTAATTTTGATGAATTTGAAGATTTTGTTTCTGCGGTTAATAATTTGAATGAAACCAACCCAATAGATTTTGTGGTACATGTTGGTGATATTGCTGATTTTGGATTACCTCAGCAATACCTTTGGGGGAATTCATATCTGTTGAATTTGAATTGTCCATATTTAGTTGTTCTTGGAAATCATGATATGGTAGGAAACGGTGGCTTGGCATATAGTGAAATGTTTGGTGAATATAATTTCAGTTTTATTTATTCTGATATCAAATTCATTTTCATTAATACGAATAGTATGGAATTCAACTTTAACGGTCAGGTTCCCGATATAAGCTGGTTAGATTCCCAATTGCAACCAAATGACAATTTTGAAAGTGCTGTAATTATATTTCATGTGCCACCACTGTCAACAGATTTTGACACAACATTAGAAGACGGCTTTAGTTCGGTTATTGCAAAATACAACAATGTATTGTTTTCTGTTCACGGACATGGGCATCATCACGAAGTATATAAACAGTATTCCGACAGCATTACATACGTAAATGTCTATAGTGCTGAACACTTAAAATTTAACGTTATTATTATTTCAAAAGGGAATTTTAAAGTTGAAACTCATGAGTTTTAAAGGATTGTTTATCTTAGTTTTCACTGTTTTATTAAACCTGTCGGCAACCTATGGTCAGATTAAAAATAATGCCGATTCTAATCACTATAGTAAGTTTTTACCCGATTATGTAAAATTACAATATGCTGGTGGTATCGGGTTTTTATCAACCGGTATTGGATACACTTTTGTCGACCATAGAATAGACGTTTCTTTATTTTACGGATATGTACCAACCTGGTTTACAGTTGATGACCTTCATAGTATTAGTTTACAGTTTACCGCCAAGCTAATTCGAATTAAAAAGATTAAAAATATTGAAATATTGCCTTTAAATATTGGCTGGTATTTACATCATACTTTTGGAAACGAATATTGGGTAAAGTTGCCTGATAATTATCCTAAAGACTATTATTGGTGGTCGCCTGGCAGGAATGCAGGTGTATTTATTGGGGGGGAAATAAAAACAAAATTATTGTCAAACAAAACCCCGGCTTCAGGTACAGCATTTTATGTACGTGTTGGCACAAGGGGTCTGTACTTGTCAAGTAAGATTGGGAACTCTTCTATTCCGATTTCTGATATTGTTGAACTTGGTTTTGGAGTGGCAATTTATCGTTAATTATAAATATTATGAACACTTACTTTTTCATATTTGCTCTTGTGATATCATTTTCACTTAAAGTAACAGGGCAGGTAATTGGTGAAACCCTGCCTAAAATAAAGCTTTCAACAATAGCGACTGTAAATCAGGGTAATAGCTATATTACTTTCCCCTTGGATATTGGTAACATTGAACCCCTTTGGTTTGAGGGTAATATTATTCCCAACTTTCTAATCCGAAAAAGTAAGAACTCCAGGCTTATGGGTGTGCTGACTCCCCAGATAATAATCCGTATGTTCCGGGAAGAATCAATGCCTGTTCGTACACCTAGTTACATGCCACAAGTTGCTGTTTATTATAGCCTTGCAGATGCACTAACGAAAAACCAATACACTCTTTTCGCAAGGTTCGTACACCACTCAAACGGGCAGGAAGGTGATTTTTATTTACCCGATGGCGAAATAAACCTGATGACAGGTAATTTTTCAACTAATTTTTTAGAGCTTGGTGTTGTAAGAAACCATTTTAACCCAAAATTAAATGCAGTCCAGTTTTATAGTTCATCCATTGAGTTACACCTTCCGGGATGGTCGGTTGTTGAACTTGAAGGAAAATATAGTATGGTAAGATGGCATAATGCTTTATCCATATATAAAATTCCTGTAGGGAAACGCAATCCAGATCATTCCAGGGCGCGGATATCATTAAAGGCAGAAGCAATGTGGATGTTTGGTGATATCAACAATTGGCAACAATTATCATTGGACAGGCTAAATGTGAACCTTACATTTTACTACCATCCCACATTTCTTGAAGAAATCGGCCTGTTTGTTCAGGTTTACAATGGAATGGACTACTACAATATATATTTTGATAACAGAATACAGATAATCCGGTTTGGAATTATGACAGAAAAACTAACTTTTTAAAAATTAAACTCTTTTAAACAAAAATATTATGAAGTATCTAACAATTATTGCAGTCCTCTTTATTGTGACATCTTGCTGCAACCACTCATCTGGTCAAAAAGATGACAAAGTTGTTGTACATAAAGCACAGAGCAATGCGGTGACTCTCGTAAACGGTGAAAAATGGAAAGTCAATTTTGCTACCAACAAAGGCATTCGGAATATGAAGAAGCTAATGGCAAACTTTAAAACTGATAGTCAAATTTCTGATTACCAGGAAACAGGTATCATTCTACAAAAGGAATTCCAGCATATATTTCAACGTTGTGATATGACCGGAGAGGCACATAATCAATTACATAATTACCTTCACCCAATGTCAGGATGGTTCAAAACTTTTAAAGACGGGAGCTTAACTGAATGTCAATCTGCTGCAAAAGCATTAAAGGAACATCTTGAAAGATATGATTCTTATTTTAAATAAATGAGTTTTTAGAAAGTGACCTTTGCAAGACTATGTGAATGACAAAAATTGAGTCTTGCAAAAGTCTAAGAAAATAAATCTCTAATAAAACGGCAATTATACAATGAAATATATTTCACACAAACAACTCTTTGCAGTCTGGTGGCTTTTAAAGCAAAACCAATGCTCTACCTTTATAATATCGATAGTATTGATTTTCGCCTGCACGAAATCTACCTCGACCTCTATTTCAAAAAATTCGATATTCGCGTTGGTAAGCAACAAATTGTATGGGGCAAAGCCGATGGTGTTTTTATCACCGACATTGTTTCTCCGCTAAATCTCACTGAATTCCTGCTACCCGATTTTGATGAGATAAGGAAACTACTATTGATACAGTCACCAATCAACCAGTGCTTACCGGATTGCTTGTTACTCCTGAAATTAACAGGCTTACAGTTGCCGGAGGGTCGTTTACCTCAACAATTAATGGAATTGTGCTCCGTGGTGAAGCCGCTTATTACGATGGAAAATATTTCCAGACAGAAAACCCATTGGCGGCCGGAACTCTTACGCAAAAAAATTATCTGCACTATGTTGTTGGCCTTGATTATACCATCAAAAACCTTAAACTCAGCACCCAATTTATTCAGAAATACATTATGGATTATAACGATTTTATAGATGAGGATGAGTTTGGTAATACTATGACTTTCCTTGCTCGTTATGATGCCTTACGCGAAACCCTGCACCTCGAGCTGTTCTCATATGTTGGACTAAGGAGATGCTTTGATAAGACCAAAAGTTACCTACGATTTCAGTGACAGCTTTTCAGTATTGCTGGGTTCAAATATTTTTGTTGGTGATAAACGTGGAATGTTTGGGCGCTATGATGATAACTCTATGATTTATACTAAGATAAAGTATAATTTTTAGGATGTAAACCATCTGTTGATTTAAGTCAAGGATGATAAAACTATCGTGTCATTTCGAGGGGAGCTTTCCGTCTAGGCGGATTACGACTAGAAATCCCCTTAGCACTTACACTTTGCTCGGGAGATTTATTTCCGCCTATGGCGAATCGAAATGACAATACGGAATATTTAGCACAAAAAAATTACAAACACAAATTTTAAATATTTATGCGAAGAATGAGTTTTATTATCTCATTTATCATTTTTATGACCTCCTACAATTTTGCTCAACAAGCCGATGAAATAATTGGTAATTATCACCTGCCAAATGATTTAGATATTGAGATATTTAAAGATAATGGAAAGTACCTTGGGAAAATAATTGCATTAAATGGATTTAAAGATGGGCAAACCAATGACATAAATAACCCAAATAATTCTAAACAAAACGATTTACTAATAGGTAAAGTAATTATTACTAATCTTGAATATGACAAAGAAGAAAAACAATGGCTTAATGGAAAAATGTATGGGCCGGAAAAAGGCATGATTTTCAATTTAAAAATAACAAAAATCCATCAAAACGAAATAGAAATAGTAGGCTCTAAATATTTCTTTTGGAATACAATGACCTGGACAAGGATTTAGCTTTCAGTAAACAAGCAAAATTAAAAAGATCTGCTTAAAATAAATATTCTCCAAAATAATATATACAATTAATCTATCCGGGTTAGCAAAAGGAAGGTACATCCTGAAAATAGAAGTTGATAACCTTTTGAAGAATTTCAAAGTGTTTAAGCAATAGCAATTCGCCATTTTTCAAACTTTGTGTATTTTTGCCACCAATGAAAAAAAATAAGAAACTCAAAATAAAAAGTCTTTGCAAATTGGATAAAAAGGATGTGGAGTTAAACCTACAGGAAATTACACTTATGGTAAACGAGCCTAAATATATTTGCAGCAAATGTGCAAGGGTTGCGAATGAGGATAGTATCCTTTGCCATCCTCAGCCTTTTTAGTCACTTTTTTACAACACCCTATTCTAACTCTACTATTTCATCATCTTTATACAGCAGAATCTGTTTTACATACGATAATACCAATGAAGTCAACGGTAGAGCAATTAATACACCGAATAATCCAAATAAATATCCCCATACAGATAGTGAAAGCATTATTATAACCGGATTCATTGTTACTGTTTTATTCATTATTTTGGGATAGAGCAAGAGTTCTTCAAGTAATGATGAAAGAATAAAAACACCTAATATTATTCCAAAGTATATGAAATAATTGTTGTTGGTTTCCATTGACAGCACCAAACAGCCCAATGATATTGGTATTAATGTTAGATATTGCAAATAGGGTACAAAACATAATAATCCGGCAATAATCCCCAAAACTAATGCTCCCGGCAAACCAATTATAAAAAATGCAGCTGTATAAATAATCATATAGATGAGAACTATTTTGCCCCGCTGTTTGAAATAGGCTACGAAAGTCTTTCTAAAATCAACCACTACTCTATTAACTCTTTCACTTCTCTTTTTATCAAAGTATTTCTTCCACCTATCTTCAAAATATCCAAATTCATAATTGATATAAACGAAATATAGTATTGAAGTAAACAGCACGAAAAACCAACTGAAACTATCAGCTTGCTGTTCCTCCTCTTCTCCGGATGTAAAAAAAGATGTAATTGCTGCAAAGGATTCTTTAATTGTCTCAATATCAAGGCTGTTTAACAAACTGTCTTTGTCTATCTTTTTGTAAAGTTCACCTGCATTTAAAGAATCAATATTTAATTTTTGTTTTAACTTTTCGGGATCATAAATTTTTTCAATATAGGTACTGATCGTTTTTGTGGTTTCATCGAGCTTGTCTTTGTTACTCTCTGCATAGGTTCTAAACGACTTGTTTAATCTGCTAAAATCATTGGCAATTTGCCTGGCAAACAACAGTGTTGAACCTGTTGTAATCAATATAATAGCAACAAAAAATATTGTAACCGCTATATTCCTGCTGGGAATAATTCCCTGAATTTTTTTTATTATCGGATTTGCCAGATAGGCAAGACCTAATCCCAGGAAAAATGGCAACACTATTTCTACGAGGTAATATGAAACTATAACAGTTACTGTTAAAAGGGAAAAGAAAATTAAATCAGATCTGTATTTTCTCATAATCAGTTTGATAGAGGTTCTGCTGTTACACTCAAAATTGGAATATAAACTGAACCGAAATTGTAAAAATACAGAATTCTAGATGAAAATCTATCTTTTTCCTGATTTGAAAATTGTAGTTACCACCAATGCCAATATTACAATTCCCGTTATAATAAACATCCAGATATTGATTATACGTGATTCAGCTATCAAACTATAATCTTCAAAAAGAAACGACATATTGTTTACACTCCATTCAACTTTATTTCCATTGATTGATAAAGAGTTTGTATTGGTAATCAATCCTGGCAGCTCAACAGTAACTTTATAATCTTCCATTTCGAGAATTTTTAATAAGAGTTCCATATCACTATCAAGATTCTCAAGTTGAGCACGATTCGTTTCTTTAATCTTTAAAATATCTTTGTTGTTAGTGAGTTTTGCATAGTAATCAACGAACTCATTTGTAGAATTATAATTCCATTCATCAACTTTTTTAGCTATGCTATCCTTGTATTTTTCTACCAGATTAATATTTATTGCCGGATTGTTTAATTGCTCAATACCATTTTTTAGTATATCAATAATTTCTGCTGTTATCGACTCCTGTAAAAAGGCGCTGGCTGTATCTTCTGCCAGTTTAATTGCTGCTGAGTCGGAACTAACTAAGGCCAGCCTCTTTCCTGTTAACCATTGCAAATCTTCTTTGCTGATGAAATCCTTATAATTTAATATAGTGAAAGGGTTTGCAGCACCAATTGTTTCTTTATAAACCAGATATGAATAGAAAAAGCCAAATTTCCTCTCGATTTCAATATATCTTTTTAGGTTTTTTCTCCAACTCGAATCCTGAGTGATTTCCTGATTAAGGCCATCACTATTGTTAAAATACTTAGTGTATGTTAACACATCATTTTTATTGCCTGTGCTGTCTTTTTCAAATTTCATCGCCCAAGTAGAATCTATGGGGAATGGCAAACCTGATTTAAAAACATCCGATGAATCGCCTGTAATGGTTATAATTCTGGTAAACGAACCATCCTTGTTTACAATTGTATTTACCTTTATCTCCCGACAACTACCCATTATCAGGATTGAAATCGCTAAACTTATTATTATGAGTAATCTTTTCATGACTTATGATTATAGTTTATTTCTAAAGTTTCTTGGTGAACAAAGCAAAATCACCTTGTTTTTATGGTTGTTGCAGATTTGAAAAGTTTATTAATCCTTTGTTTATCAAACTGCCTAAGTGGTATTGCAGATAATCTTGCAATCATAATTCTGGTGTCCAGTTGTTGATGAGCCGGATTAACAAACTTGTTAATGACAATTTCATAACCGGTATTAAACTGCATTCCTGTGTTAAAAGATATTAATGTCTCATAACTTATATTCCTATTTTCAGTTTGTGCATTTGATGCATATTTCTCGAGCCTTGAAACCTTATCGATAACCACCCATTGTTCAATCCCAAATATTATTATAATTAATACCGAGGCGGCAGCCAATAATCTTCTAACTATCCGAATAATTTTAGTATTGCTTTTTTCTAAATGGGGAATTTGATCTACTTCTTCAATCGCATCTAGTATATTATTGGTTAAATCATCAGGGTTACTTAAATATGGTTCATGTTGCATTAACCTGATGATTCTGGTTGCCGTTATGTTATCATTAAAATACTTAGCACAAGAATCACAAGTATTAATATGGCTTTTTATTTCCTTTATATCCTGATCATTTTTTTCAAAAACCAACTGGTCGATTTTCTCTTTTATCGAATGGCAATTCATGATGTACTCCTTTCGTATGATAAAATTTTATCTATTTTTTCTTTGATCATTTTTCGGGCATGGTATAGGTTGCTTTTTATGGCTGATGCTGATATTTCCAGTATATCCGTAACTTCTGCCGAGGTCAACCCTTGTAAGTCTCGTAAGGCAAATACCAGTTTTTGTTTTTCTGAAAGTGTTCCAGAGATCATTCCAATTAGCTGTTCTGTTTCTTTATTATCCATATTAGTTTCGGGGTTCTCAGAGGCCAATTGTTCGAGTTTTCCATGAAAATCATCCAGATTCACTCTTTCAATCTTGTTATTTGAACGCAGATGATCAATAGCCGTATTTGTTACAATCTTATACATCCATGTTGTAAATTTTATTTTTGGATTATAGAGTTTCATGTTCTTCCAGATTTTAATAAAACTATCCTGAACAACATCCTTCGCATCATCTTCATTAAACAATATCCTAAAGGCAAGATTAAAAGCAAATTGCTGATGCATATTAACTAAATAGCCCATCGCTTTTCGATCTCCATTTCTGGCTTTGTTAATACAATCTTTCTCGTTAGTCGACATCAACAGTTTGTGTTATTCATTAATTGATACGATGAAAGTAGTAAAAAGTAAAATGACAGATGAGAATTTACCTATCAATTGCATTATTAAAATATAATTACCTTTGCAAAATATTTGATACAACTTACCACACAACCTAAAATAATTATACATTTAACAATCAGAAATGACTTACAAGAAATGTCTTGTGCTATGGTTATAAATACTATAGGTAGAAGACGAATAAAATATATAAACAAATGAATAAAAAATCAAGAACAAAAAGGCCCCTAAGTGCCTTAACAGGAATTATACTTAGCATATTTACCGAAAACCCATTTAAAGCTTATAACTATAAACAAGTTGGCCACCTAATTGGTGTAAAAGATAAAGCCGGTCGTGATTTACTTCTTAAAATCATTACTGAATTAGTAGAAAACGAAAGCCTTAACGAAATTCGTAAAGGCAAATATATGCTCAACCCTGAAAAGCTTCATGAACTTTCGAGTATCGATAAATATATCACAGGCACCGTTGATATGAAAAAAACATGGAAGGCATATATTATCCCCGATGAAGGTGGTGATGATGTTTACATTGCGTCAAATAATGTGGGACATGCGCTCCACGATGACAAAGTAAAAGTCTTTATTTTCCCGAAACGTAAAAGTCATAAAACAGAAGGCCAGATAGTTGAGGTGTTGGAGAGAACCAAAGACACTTACGTTGGCGTGCTTGAAGTAAGTACGAATTTTGGTTTTGTAACAACCGACAATCAATCGATGCCATACGATATATTTGTTCCAAAAAGCTTGTTTAATGGTGCTGAAAGCGGACAAAAAGTATTGGTTAAAATTGCCAACTGGCCCGAGAAATCAAATAACCCTTTCGGGGAAATTATTGATGTTCTGGGAACTCCAGGGGACAACGATGTTGAAATGAAATCAATATTGGCCGATTATAACTTCCCTCTATCCTTCCCTAAAAATGTAGAAAAGGATGCAGACAAAATCCCTACAACAATTTCAAGTAGTGAGATTAAAAAACGTAAAGATTTTCGAAACGTCTGGACTCTTACTATCGATCCTCTTGATGCAAAGGATTTTGATGATGCTATCTCACTAATTAAACTGGAAAACGGAAACTACGAAGTTGGTATTCACATTGCTGATGTTAGTCATTTTGTAACTCCCGGTACCGCTCTTGACGATGAAGCTCTAAAGCGTGCAACATCGGTTTACCTTGTCGACAGGGTAATTCCCATGCTTCCCGAAGTGCTTTCAAACCAGGTTTGCTCCCTTCGCCCAAATGAAGATAAACTTACATTTTCAGCTGTTTTTGTAATGAACAATAAAGCTGAGGTGTTGGAACAATGGTTTGGAAAAACCATTATTAATTCTGACAGACGTTTTACTTACGAAGAGGCACAGGAGATTATTGAAACCGGTGATGGTGAATATGCCGACGAAATAAATGTGCTAAATGCCCTTGCCACTTTACTTCGCAAAAAGCGATTTAATAATGGCTCTATTAACTTTAACTCCGAAGAAGTTAAGTTCAAATTGGATGAAACTGGTAAGCCTATTGAAACCTATATTAAAGAACAAAAAGAGGCTAACCATCTTGTTGAAGAGTTTATGCTGTTGGCAAATAAAAAAGTTGCTGAACTAATTGGTAACCCAAAACACAAAACACAAAACTCAGAACCCAAAACTTTCGTGTACCGAATCCATGATGAACCAAATCCTGAAAAACTTAACACATTTGTTCAATTCCTAAAAAAGCTTGGATATAGCTTAAACGTTAGTTCACGCCAAACGCTTGCCAGTTCTTACAATAGCTTATTTGAAAAAATACATGGCAAGGGTGAAGAAACCATGATTGAAACCATAGCTGTCAGAACCATGGCGAAGGCTATTTATTCAACCGATAATATTGGCCATTATGGTCTTGCATTTCCTTTCTATACGCATTTTACTTCCCCAATCAGGCGTTATCCCGACTTAATGGTCCATAGGTTATTGGAAAAATATTTAGAGCATGGTAAATCGGCTAATAAAGATGTTTATGAAGAAATGTGTAAACATTCTTCAGATATGGAAAAGAAGGCAACACAAGCCGAACGTGATTCTGTTAAATACAAACAGGTTGAGTTTCTGCTCGACAAAAAAGGCAAAGTATTCGATGGGGTTATATCAGGCGTAAGCAAATGGGGAATATTTGTTCAATTGCTTATCTCTAAAAGTGAAGGACTTATTCGTTTTAATGAGCTTAAGGATGATTACTACTATCTTGACGAAGATAATTATCGCATCATTGGACGTCAATCAGGAAACATATATCGCCTTGGTGATAAAGTAAATGTGCTGGTTAAGGATGTTGATATGGAAAAAAGGCAGTTGGGGTTTGTAATTGTTGATTGATTTAGCTCAAATATTTGAATGGTTAAACACAATTATTATTCTAATTTTGTAAATAAATCCATTCGGGCATCCCTTAAAGTGAAAAACAACTTGCTCTTTTATTCAAATATTAACCAATGAAAAAGCCATCTTTATTCCTTATTATTTTATTTGCTTTGATTACATATAATACTCATTCTCAACAGTGGGCTAACTATATCAACAGCGATAAAATATATGCAATTACTGAAGATGAAGCCCATCTATGGATAGGAGCTTGGAAAGGAGGACTTGTTAAGATAGACAAGGCAAGTGGCGAGTATGTGGTTTACAATAAAGCAAATTCTCAATTACCCACAAATGTTATTTGGTCGTTAGCTGTTGAAGAAAATGGTGCCGTTTGGGTAGGTACATTAGGAGGAGGTCTTGTTGTGATAGATGGTGACGAATGGACTGTTTATAATACGGAAAATTCTGATTTACCAGGTAATGAAATTAACAGCATTACTTTTCAGGACAATGGCATAAAATGGATAGGTACCGACGATGGGCTTGCGAAATTTAACGGTAATTCATGGACAGTATATGACCCCTATAACTCAGAGATACCCGGTAATTGGGTTGATGCTGTTGCCATCGACAGTTATGGAAATAAATGGGTTGGTGCCAACAGTTATACTGATGGGGGTCTGGCCAAATTCGATGATTCAACATGGACTGTATACAGAGCTTTTAATACCGGATTGCCCTCAAACAGTGTATCACATATTGAAATTGATGGAAATAATAAAAAATGGATAGGCACTATATATGGTGGTTTGGCAACATTCGATGGTTCAATATGGGAAGTATTTAATGTTGACAACTCACCATTAGAAAGCAATCATATTAGGGATATAGATATTGATGAAAATGACGAAAAATGGATAAGCTCCGACTATGGAGGTGTAGCGGTTTATGACAATACTAACTGGACCATATATAACTCCGGTTTAAATGGAGGTACAACATGCCTTGAGATTGAAGACAATGGCACTGTATGGGCTGGTACACTTGCCGGACTGGCGAAGAAAGACAATAATAATTGGTTAAAAAAGCACATATCAAACTCTACACTGCAGGGAAATTTCCTTGTTGGTCTTGCAATAGACAATAATAATGTAGTTTGGGTTTGTAATGAAGACATGGGTTCAAACAGAGCGGGGCTTTCTTCTTTCGATGGATATCTCTGGACTGATTATTCAAATGATTCACTGGGTGTATCAAACAGATATTACAAGTCTATTACTGTTGATAATGATGAGGTTAAATGGCTGGGTACATTGCAGCAGGGAATGTCTTCATTTGATGGCAGTTCATGGAACACATTTTCAACTTCCAACTCAGGATTACCCAACAATAAAATATATTCAATAGTAGTTGACAACAATAACCTTAAATGGATTGGTACCCAAGGTGGATTGGCCACTTTTAATGGCAGTAACTGGACTGTTTACAGAACATCAAACTCTGGCATACCAAGCAACCAAGTGAATGCAATTTCAATCGATCAGAACGGAATAGCCTGGATAGGAACACTAGAAGGGCTAGCGAGGTTTGACGGATCCTCATGGACAGTCTATGATCATAATAATTCAGGTTTGCCTTGCGACCAAGTAAAAGCTATTGATATTGATGAAAACGGAACCTTGTGGTTTGGATGTTGTGCTGTAGTTTCCTTCGACGGGGCTATCTGGACTATTTATAATTCTGACAATTCCGATCTGCCAACCAACCGGGTTGATTATATTACATGTGAGGATAATGGTACCATATGGATTTCTGCCAATGAGAGTTTGATGAATAATGATGGACTTGTTTCGTTCGATGGAACAAACTGGACCGTTTATGAACGAAATAATTCAGGGCTGACCTCTAACTCAACTTATCAAATTGCAATTGATAATGTGGGCACAAAATGGATAGCAACAAGTGCTGGGCTTAGCGTTTTTAATGAAAACGGAATACCGGTTGGTATTTCTGAATATACAAGCTTATCAGATAAGTTTTCTGCATACCCGAATCCCACAGATAATATAATTAACATATTTACAGATAAAGGAGAAGAAATATTTCAATTAGAAATATATAATATTCAAGGCCTTTTAGTAGAAAGTATTAATTCAAAAGAACAACTTCATAGCATTGATCTAGTTAATCTACCCAGTGGTGTTTACTTGTTAGTTATTAACACTTCTGGTGGCAAAAAAGTTAAAAAAATTATTAAGCATTAATTGATACTTTCTATAGTATCTCCATACCCTATAACTTTCGATTAGGTCACTTTTTATCATTTTTAATTCTTATTACCCAACTCTATTCTATGCTTTGCAAATTTATTTAAAAAGCATTATATATATTAATTATTGAGGCACGAATCTTAGTTATTTTGCTTTGTTTCAAAGTTATAACTGACTTTTTACAAGATTTGTAATTATAAATAACCAAATTAATTGCAAAACAAGATGAAAAAATTATTCCTGCCATTTGTAATTATTAAATTCAAGAATGAGCTTAATAAATTAATAGATTTTTAGCAAATATTGATGTTCAGTAGGTATGATATCTCAGTTATCATTTGAAAACAAAAAAGGAACCACAAAAACTAGTTTGTGACTCCTATATTTTTGAATCAGGCCCAAGTTACGCTTAGTTCTGAATGTGCCTATATAAACCAAAAAAGGCTGCCCCATCCGGAACAGCCTTTTTTTAAATTTTAAATATTTCTATTCGATTACAATTTGTTTTATTACAAATCCTTGTTCTGTTTCAAGTTTTATTGAATAAACACCTGATTCAAATTCAGAAGTTACTAACTGGCATGAATTACCATCCACATTCTTATCAAGAACAAGTTGTCCGATATGATTGAACACTTGAATACTAATAATTTTACTAGCGGATGTTAAATTAACCAATTTTGTAGCCGGATTTGGATATATTTTTATACCATCAACAGAATTTTCATTAAAACCGGTACAGGCATCAACAGTTAGAGTTTCCTCAGCAATAGCTTCACAACCTTCATCATTGGTATATGAGTAAAAGATAGTGTGGTCACCAACTCCGGCAGTAGCAGGAGTAAAAAAGCCATTTTCTACAAACTCACCGCTATAAACTCCACCATCAGGTAAACCTCCGGTAAGCTCAAGCTCAGTCCATTGAACACAAGCTACAGCAAATGGATCTAATGTAGTATTGGGATAAGCATAAACAGAAATATAATTTTCCATTAAAGTAGTGCTTGTTTCTACACCATCTCCAACAATTAGTTGAACATCATAAGTGCCATCTATATCATAAGTTACAGTTGGGTTTTCTTCCGATGAAGAGGCAGGATTTCCACCTTCAAAAGTCCAGTCCCAGGTTATAATATCCCCAACAGACTGATCAGTAAAATTCACTGAATTTTCTTCGCAAATCTCCACTACATCAGCTTCAAATCCTGCTGATAAAGTAATACATGGTGCTTGAGAGAGACCATTGTTTTGGAAAAAATTAACAAATGTTTGTGTATTGTTAATGGGCCACATGTCCTGTTCAACAATATCGTGATTAGGTGCTATTAGTATATAAGTTGGATATGCACCAATACCATATGTGCTACAAATAGGATGTCCACCTCCATCTTTACTAATTCCGCGGAAGATTAGATCATGTGTTGCCCAATATGCAACACAGTCAGCATCACTGTCGTTGCCATAACCAGAAACCGCAATGGTATATAGTTCGGAAGTACCACAGCCAAATAACGTATAAGCCTCGTTTAAATAAGGAACGGTGCTTGTACACGTAGGTCATGTAGTGCCGAAGAAGTCGATCACCACATATTGACCAGCATCCAGGATCTCGAATAAATTAAATTCGTTCCCTTCAAAGTCAGTTGCTGTAAAATCTACAGCAGTGGTGAGATTGGTTTGAGAGTAGGCAAATGAAGCCACGAACAAACCAATAATAAGTAGGATTTTTTTCATAAAACTGATTTTAAGTTTATAATAATGTACAAATATAATATTTTTCGTGTTCTGTCCTGATTGCAAAAAATAGGCTATAATTAAAACCGGATAAGCTTATTACTTCCATATTATGTAATCTGTTTTTTACCTTCTTCTGTAATGTTGATGTAGTATGTTTCTTGGTTCACGTATCCCAACGAAAGAAATATGCGCGTAATCGCTTTTAGAAAATTCTTGGAGCTGTCTATCAGCAATCTAGTATCTTTTTCATTAATACCTTGGTCTCGATTAATTAATTCAGAAAGCAATATTTGTTTTACTACGCGAACATGTTCTTCATGAATATATTCTCCCTCCGAAAAATATAGTTTCCCAATTTTTACAAGGTATTGTAGGCGCATTTTTAATTGATCCTTGCTGATGTTTTTACTTAGTGCCAGTTTTTCTATTTCAGACAATAAGGGAGTGTGTCGCCCATAATTTTTAATTTCATTTTCAAGCCAATCCAGTTGTACCAGACTTTTTTTATCCAATTTAACCTCGTGGCTTTTTAAAGCAATGCTTTGTCCAGCCTCTTTTAATAAACCATCATTTAACATTTGGTCAATAAGAGCTTCCATATAAAGTTTGGCTAATTCTTTTTCCCTAATGTCGATTTTCCCATGAAAATCCTTTAATGCCAGACCTTCTTCCAGCAAATAAATTTTTTTGTGATGTTGTTGAAGTATTTCTATAATTTGATTACGGTACTTACTATGCAAATCATTATTGATGGCTATTGACCTATCTGCATTATTGAATAGTTGGATGCTTCCCTTGTTGAATTTTTGAATTTCATCTAATATTAGTTCTGATGGCTGACCCAATGATTCGGATAGTTCACAAACAAAAATGGGTTGGGCTTTTTTTTGAACTTCATAATTAATTAGCCCGAATAAATGTTCGCTATACAGGATTGCATTAGCCAAATTTTGTAAACTGCTTATCAATTTCGGGGTTCTTTTTCGATGATGTAGGGGCTTTGTATCAAGTATAACGCCTCCGCCCAAGCTTAAAGTGTTTGAAGAGTTTCGGACAATAAATTTATCATTTGTCATCAGACAAGCTGATTTATCGAGATGCAGCTGCACAAAGGCCGTTTCACCAAGCACAAGTTGATCTTTATCAAGTAAATGCATTTTGGCCATACATTCAAATGTTCCTGAATAAAATATGATTGATGACCATCTACCAAGGATTTGATCATCGGTAAACATATTAAATTGCACATCAATCATCTGGGTGCTTTCCAGGATTTTGTTCGATAGAATCATCCCTCTGGAATATTCTTCAGTTTTCAACCCTGTGAGGTTAAGTGCAGCCCGGTCACCCCCACTAACTTCGTTTACAGTTTCGCCATGCCTTTCTATCGACCTTACTTTTAGTTGCTTGTTCAAATCAGGGCCCAGATACAAAGTTGATCCGCTTTGGAGGTTTCCTCCCAGTACGGAACCCGTCACCACACAACCTAAGCCGCTAACGGTAAAAATCCGATCGATGTACATACGGAACACTTCATTCTTTGGTCTATCATCTGATTGTGCAGCCAGTTTTTCGATTTCTGTTACGAGTATATCCAGACCTTGTTTTGTACGGGACGAAACTGCAACAATTGGAGCTGATTCAAATACAGAGCCTTCCAGATATTCGATTACCTCTAATTCGGCCATCTCCATCATTTCTTCGTCAACCAAATCAGCCTTGTTTAAAACAATAATTCCCTTTTTAACGCCAAGCGTTTCAATAATATTAAGGTGTTCTTTGGTTTGTGGCATAATTCCGCTGTCGGCCGCAATCACCAACAATACAAGGTCGATTCCAAACGCTCCAGCCACCATGGTTTTAATAAAATCTTTATGACCAGGCACATCTATTATACCAAGCGAATCGCCTGATGGAAGCAAGATATGGGAGAAGCCAAGATTTATTGTGATGCCCCTTTCTTTCTCTTCTTTATGTGTATCGCAATCAATATTGGTAAGTGCTTTTATAAGGGCTGTTTTACCATGATCAACATGTCCGGCTGTACCAATGATTAAATGCCGCATTACAATATTATATTTTCATGTGTTTCACCAATTATTCTGGCAATGATATCAGCATCTTCTTCAATTAAAGTAAGCATATCAAAATAAACCATCCCTTTTTTAAGAATACTCAACAGTGGCGTTTTATGTTGGAGCAGGTCATTATGCATTTTTTCTGCCATCGTTGACCGCTTCTTGTTTGATCCTATAGTAAAAGACAGGTAAAGGGATGTGCTTTTAATTTCTTCGCCGGGCAATGCACCACCACCAAATTGCCCTTTACTATTCAGAACCTCGGTTTTGATGCCTAGCTCCAATAGTTTTTGTTGAAGATTGAGAGCCTTTAGTTCTAGTTCCTTTGGACTTTGGTTCAGTGTTTTGAACAGTAGATTTTTTCGGTTTAATTCCTGATTATTGAGATAGTATGAACAGATCGTTTCAAGGAAAGCAATGTTAATTTTATCAACCCGTAAAGCCCTCAACATTGGGTCTTTTTTCAGTCGGGCAATTAACGCTTTTTTACCTGCAATAATTCCGGCTTGCGGTCCGCCCAATAATTTATCACCACTAAAGCAAAGCAAATCGACCCCGGTTTTCAGGCATTGTTTAACATCGGGTTCATTTTTGAATCCATTAAAAGTAGTCTGATCGAGTAATCCTGAACCCATATCATATACTACCGGAATTCTATTTTTTTTACCTATGGCAACCAATTCTTTCAAGCTGACCTCCTCTGTAAAACCCACAATAGCATAATTGGAGCGATGGGCTTTAAGCAGTATGGAGGTCTTGTCGTTGATGGCATTTTGATAATCGGAAACCTTTGTTTTATTTGTAGTCCCAACTTCGACCATGTTGCAATCGGAAGCTGCTAATATGTCTGGGATACGAAACGAACCTCCTATTTCGATCAATTCCCCCCTGGAAACAATAACCTCTTTGTCTTTGGCGAAAGCCCTTAGTATGAGCATTATTGCTGCTGCATTATTATTTACAACCAACACATCTTCAGCACCGGTTAAATATTTCAAAAGACTAGCTGTATGCGAATTCCTCGACCCTCGCTTACCAACTGCCAAATCAAATTCAAGATTATTATAGCCCCTGAGCTGCTCCATTACTTCCCTTAAGAAGGCTTCTCCAAAAGGAACTCTACCAAGGTTAGTGTGATTAATAATTCCGGTGGCATTAATAACTTTCCGGAGATTTTTTTGTGTAAGACTAAGTTTTTTTTGCCGGATACGGCTCAGAATTATCTCTTGTTCAGGGAGCTTTTCACCTGCTTTTATTTCTTCTTTAAGCTCTTTAAGTACTTCGCGGATGCAGTATTTAACGAGATTCGAATTGCTCCCGGCGATCAGATTTTTAATATCAATCAGGTTTAAAAAGGTGTCAACACCGGGGATCTTTCTTAACTCTTCCACGACAAAGTTTTAAATAAATATAAGATTTAGAAAGCAGAGGGGGCAGGGATCGAACCTGCCACAGCCGGTGTTATCCGCCTGTTACTGGTTTTGAAGACCAGGCGAAACACCAGTTCCATCCCCTCTGTAAAATTTCATAAGCAAATATATAGTATTTGAAACAGCTTCATTAATATTAGAATTATCTACTTAAAGACAGGACAACGTGAAAACTGTCACAGTTGTTTTCAAGACGCTTTATTTTATTTTTGCTTTAACCTTTCGATAAACTTTTTTGTAAAGAGGCTAGCCTTGAAGTGACTAAAGTTTCACAGAAACACGAGTTATTTAGAACATTCAAAAACCAATGGCAAGCTTTGGGGATTATAGGGATCCTTCTTGAAAGAGCTGTATGTTTTGATTGTCTCAAAACCAGTTTCGATTAAGGCAGTTTCGATTTGAAGTTTTCTTACGGGAAAAAGTTTTACATTGCTTTCAAGCATATCGTTTGTTTTCTTTACGGTTAGAATCGTCGTAAAATCCATCAACCCATTTTCATTGAGGCTATAACTACGTTCAAATTTTATTCTGTCATTTTCGATTGTGGGAAGTCCTGCAAGACTATTACTAAGAACATTGTCATAATTTATTAACTGAAAAAGAAATTTTCCACTAGGCTTAAGCAATTGCTTTACTTTCCTGAAAAACAATTCAATCTCCTTAAGACTTTGAAGATGAACAATGGTATTACCAAAACAAAGAACTGTATCAAATGAACTATCATTAAAATCTTTGTCAATATCCAACATGCCACAGTTTTGAAAATCAATATTTTTTGCTGAAGAAGTATTTCTTGCAATCTCCAACATGTCATCATTGGTGTCAATGGCTGAAATCAAATCAAAGTGTGGTGAAATGGCAATTGACAACCCCCCTGTTCCACACCCCACATCCAGTAATTTCATTTTTCCAGATTCAGAAGAAGATGATAATACAAAAGATATCTGAGCTTGGTTTATCGGAAATATGTCGTTGTAGTATTTTGAAATTCGGGTATAGAAATCCATTTGTGATATGATTTAGATAGTGATGAAAGTTAGATTGTTATAATCGTATTCCTAATTTGAAAATATTAGCGATGAAATTACTAGCTAAATTTCCTATCAAGAAGTTCCCTTAGTCTAAGATAAGCTTCATTATCATCAGCCCACTGAAACTGTATTCTTAATTCAAATAGATATGTGTCAACGCCTTGCTTTGTTGCAAGATCGTTTATGTCGTCAAGGATTTTATTATACCTTCCCAAATCGCCATTGAAAAGCTCATTAATAAAAAGAAATTTTTCATTTATGCCTATGGCTTCGCGTATATTACCTATGTGTGATTTCTGCATCTTTTCAGCAATGCTTTGCTCATCACCGACAGAGTACTTTTCAGCTATACGATTATCAGGGCCTCCTGAGAATAAATCGTATGTCGTTTGTTTCGTAGCAATTTTCTCAGGTTCTACCCTTTCTTTTTCTATTATTGGTTCTGGTTTCTTTTCTACTTTGGATGCAAAAAAAATGGTGGGTTCCGGCACTACTTCCTGAACTGTTGGTTGTGATATTATTTCTATTTCCGGCTCAGGTTGAGGTAAAGATACTACAGGTTCTACTATTGTTTTTTCTTCAATAATATCAGGTTTGTGAATTACTTCCGAAATCTTTTCTTCTTTAATTTCAACAACTTCCACATCTTCCAAAATTATCTCTGTAACTTTTGGTTTTGCGATTGGAGCTTTCCGAGCAATTGGTTCTTCCTTTATATCAAATAATTTCTCAAGCTCAAAAACCTGCTCGTAAAATTCAATTGTTTTTTGTCGAAGCATGTCAACATCCAACGAATGTACTTTGTATCCATCCCTCTTTAGCCTGTTAATGTGCGCCTTGAGTGTGTCAACCTGTGTGCTTAATCTGATTAATATTTTTTCCTTATCCATTGATCAAAAGTTCTTATTTTTGTGATTCCAAAAAGTTTATTGATAGATTTAAACGGCGATGGTAAACTATTTGGTATAATGTTCAAAAGTAAAAAAGAATATCAATAACTAGCTTATGTTTCTTGAAAAAGACCATAATAAATCTGTTAGATCAGGTTGGATCGAAGTTGTATGCGGATCAATGTTTTCAGGAAAAACGGAAGAGTTAATACGACGGCTTAACCGAGCCAGAATTGCAAAACAAAAAGTTGAAATTTTCAAACCAGCAATCGACACACGTTATGATGATGAAGACGTTGTATCACATGACTCCAACTCAGTATCTTCAACACCGGTACAAAGTGCAACTCAAATACTGTTTTATGCTGAGGATTTTGAAGTTGTAGGCATTGACGAAGCTCAGTTTTTTGATAATGAATTGGTTCAGGTATGCAACGAACTTGCAGCAAAAGGTAAAAGGGTAATTGTTGCCGGATTGGATATGGATTACCTTGGAAAACCCTTTGGACCAATACCAAACTTAATGGCTTCAGCAGAGTATGTTACCAAAGTACATGCTATTTGTATGAGTTGTGGAAATTTGGCCAGTTACTCACACCGAACTGTAAAAAATGATAATCTTGTTGTACTTGGCGAAACAGATTCCTATGAACCACTCTGCCGGGTTTGCTTTCAAGAAGCTCTGGAAAAGAGTGATGTAGCTGGTAATATTAATTAATAATTTCCTTCTCACCTAAATAGGACAAACTTTCTTATCTTAAAGAGAAAAAATGGAAACAACTAACATTGCTCATTTTCTTAATTCCACAGTAAATTAATAATCTGAGTATCTGCGGCATTTTTTTTTAATTTTGCCGTTCAATTTAAAAAACACATTCAAATGAAAAATTTATTTCTAGTTATTGTATTATTTTTTAGCATCCAGCTAATGGCACAAACAGACAAACCTGAAACGGTTGCTACTATCCATACAACTATGGGTGATATTACTGTTAAACTTTATAATGATAC
Source organism: Bacteroidota bacterium (assembly GCA_013203805.1). Lineage (GTDB taxonomy): Bacteria > Bacteroidota > Bacteroidia > Bacteroidales > F082. The sequence goes on from JABMPH010000038.1 coordinate 28,423, forward strand.
TCCATTGCATCGTGATAATTTTATTAAGCTTGTTAATGAAGGTTGGTATGAAGGATCTTATTTTCATAGAATAATTCAAAACTTTATGATTCAGGGTGGTCATGATAAAAATGGGAAAGTTGACCCTGGATACACAATTCCGGCAGAAATACTTCCTAATCACAGTCATAAAAAGGGGGCTTTAGCAGCTGCGCGTCAAGGGGATCCGGTAAACCCCCAAAGAAAATCTTCCGGATGTCAGTTTTATATTGTACAAAACGACAGAGGCACACCACACCTTGATGGTGCATATACTGTTTTTGGTGAAGTTATAATGGGTATTGATGTTGTTGATAAAATTGGCAATGTGCAAACAAATAAAGAAAGAGGTGATATGCCGGTTAAGGCTGTTACAATGACAGTTGAAATTGTAGAATAGTTATAAATTTTCGAGAAAAAGAAAAACAATAATAAAGATAGCGAAGAAAGAAAAAATAGGGAAATAATTTGAGGATGTAAAAGAGTGTAATGCTGAAAATATTGAACAA
>JABMPH010000444.1 GCA_013203805.1 Bacteroidota bacterium
CAAACAAAGGTAAATAAACATGCGATCAAATTCAATCTTTCCTGAAAAATAAGATCGAGGACTACCAAAAGCTCCGCCACTTATAGGATTTTTTTCATTCCAATCCGTATCTCTGAATTCATCAAATAAACTCCTTAGATTGGTTCGTCGGTTTTTAATATAGAATTGAACCAAATCAACAAATTTTATATTTTGATCAAAGATATATTCATATTTGTCACAGAAGAGAAGTTTGAAAAAATCACTTGAAATTTTAGGGTTTTCACCCTTAAGAAGTTCCAGCATTTTACCACACAATATGAAGTGCTGGATTACTAAATTATCTGGAGAAAAAACTATTGATTTACTCGGAAAAACAAGGTTTTTAGCCGCCGAACATAAGGATCTAATAAGATCGTTATCGCCCTTTTCAATAGCAATTATCAACCAACGCACTATACCTTTATGAAGAATCAATCTAATATTATTTATCTTATCTTCATCCAATTCTTTACCATATTCAGAAAGCAAATGTTCTGCAGATTCATAAAACAAACCATATCTAGCACGAAAATCCCAAAGCGTTGAACCTCTATCAAATAGTTGATATATTTCAGGAATTAACCATTTGAAAACAACTAAAGCACAGCAATCTCCATATCTAATGTCATTCTCTACTTGTTTAAAAATAGAATCATTAAGACTTCTGATAAATGATATCTTTATATCTTCATCAATATCGTTGTTTTGTAACAACCATCGAACAGATTTTATATAAAGACGCAGAAACTGCTGATGATTATAATCGTCAGCAATGCCATCGCCTAAGATTCTCATTACTCTTGCTTTTCTCAGAACTGAAAATGCTGATTCTAAAGCTTGTAAGTAGTATGTAAATTGAAATACATTTTCATTATCTAATGCTCGCTTTAATGTCTTTTTTAACTTGAGATAATGATTTTCCCAGAAGCTATCTTTTTCTTCAATATATTTATCTTGTTTGAATCTATAACATTTAAATATCTTGGTTTTTAAATCGGATATTTCGCTATCTAAATTATTTTCACATAATAACACTCCTATACTTCCATCACTCATACCATGAGGGGGTAAATATAATTTCGCATTTATAGATTTTAGTAAAGCACCCATTTCCCCTAATCGTTTAATATTATAATCTCGATAGCCCAGATTGAAATTAATTATTTTAGGACACTCTATTTTGTATTCCATAGATAAATTATTTTTTGTGAGCGAAAGATTTCTTGAGAGATAATGCTTAGGGGATTTAATATTATCTAAACTTTTGATGAAATCATTTAGAATTTCATTATACTTATTCATCCATGAGGATAAATAAATGTCTTTGAGAAATGCATAGCTTAATTTTCTAGAAGCATAAGACGATGCAACTTTGCTTGAAAAATCTGGATTCATACATTTTGTTGTTTCAACAATTATAAAAATCAGACCAGCAATAGACCATATTGTTCCACCGATACTAAAGGACGAAAAAAATAAATATATCAATTTAGGAAATATAGTTCCTACTTCTATCTCACTTAAAATCCGAGAGAGGAAACCAAGGAATACCGTTAAAAATGTCAAGCAAGCAAATAAAACTTTTCTACATGAATCGTGTAAATATTCAGATGCAAACTGGCTTGATTCATTAAGGCTTTTTGCCAAAGTAGATAGTGAAATCCCAAGAACAAATATTGAAACAGAAAAGGTAAGGCTAAGATTAACTAAATTATTTAATGTATCAACGTCTATGATAGATAAAAATAACAATAAGGAGTTTACGACCAATGTCGTAATTATAATAATATAATAAATTGATGCCTGTGGCCTGAATAGTCTCCCTATATCTATATTCTTAAAGAATTCCCTGAAAGATTTCTTTTCTTCCTTAATTTTTGTTGCATCTGAATATTCACGTATTAATTTTTCAATGGTTTTAAAATCTTGCTTAGTATCTGGATCATTGTTAATTTTAGTTGAAAGCCACATTTTGGTTCCCTGCAAAATAGTTCCTTATGATTTTATAGGTTTAATTATATCTAATCGAGAAATAATGGCAAGAAGAGAGTTTTAAAAGGTGAAAAATGGTAGACAAGGTTTGAAAGGTGAGAAAATTGGGTGACAAGATTAATAAAATACCCCGAATAAAATAAAAACCCCCAATGTGAAAATTGGGGGCTAAACTAAAAAAAGGTGAAAAGAGTAACCCCGCGAATAAATTCGGGTAAAATGGTAAAAGAGTAACCCGCCGAATAAATTCGGGGGCAATATATTTTAATAGTAACCCCTGCCACGGGTGCAGGGGCTAATCAAAGAATCGTCGGGCATATGTTTATGCGTAACGTAATAATAAATTTTATTTTTCTGGGGCGTATTTTACTGTGCAGCCTGCTGGGGGTGTTTTGGCCAGGGTTATTTGGTTTCCATTGGTTAATTCAGTTAGGGCGTTGTCAACGTAGTTTATAAGTTCGTCGGGTTCTACTCCTGGTGGGC
>JABMPH010000445.1 GCA_013203805.1 Bacteroidota bacterium
GATGACCACATATATTGCGATCCCATCGTAGAGTTATTAATAAATGGCACTAGAGAAATGGAACAAAACCCAGATTTATTGTGGACCAGGTTTAGTGGATACCCTTTAATTTATGATGGAAGGGGCAATTTATCTAAAAAGAACGACAGGATTACATTTGATTCAGTGGTTTTGAACTCGCTAAAAAGAGAAACATATACTTTGTGGTTTTCAAATTTGCAATCTGACGTAAATAAAGGTCGTTACTGGCCAGTAGCAATGTGGTTTTCAATTTTCCGACTTCCTATCCTAAGAAAAATACTTATTCTGTCTTTAAAAAATAATTGTAAGCATTTGGGTAACGTAGAAGATTATTTTAAGAACAAAAATGGGTTTAAGTGGCTAAGCTTAACTTATCCTGAAGGAAGCTTTGGTTATATTAATATGCAATTTGGCGGGTTTGAAATGCATAGAAACCATAATTGGAAAACCCTTATAGATTTAGACAATAATAAAATATTATAATAATATTTCATTAACATTAACCTTCAAATTGAGGGATTTTAATAGTTAAATAATTTGGCTGGATCTATAGTTATAACTGCCATTTTCCCAAGAACATAAAGTAATTACTCCTATTTTTAATATAGAAATATGATTAAAGAAAACCTCAAGAAATATCTCCCCAAAGGAATAATACAAAAAAGTTCTTTTTTAAGGCAATCCTTTAGACGCCCAATTATTAATAATGCAATTGGCGAACTCTCTCCTTTTTTAAAGGAAAATGTTTTTGTCCAATTAGTTGGTAATACCTTTAACCAAAATTTTCCAAATGCAATGATGGTTGCGCGAATGGGATACTGTAACGGGTTTGAAAAACTTGGTTTGCCATACATAATTATAGATATAAATAAAGCTCCTGGTGTGCTTAAAAGCTTGCCAAATCCATTCTGTATGGTTAATTCAATAGATTTAATCGGTACAAGAACCAAATTAATAGATGAGTTATCAAAGTATCCAATTGGTGTTTGGGTGCACCCATGGTTTGAAAATAGCAAAGACTTTTTTTCGCAACATAATTTAGATTACAAAATATGGGATTTAGATAGTGGGATTAAAAAAAAAATTTTTAGGTTAAACCCTAAATTTGGCTTTACAGCCACGGTTGAAAGGGGGTTAACATTTTTTCAAGAATGGGAAAAACATGGCTTAAAAATATTTTCCTTGCCTTTGGCCTGTGATACAAAAGCATACGCATATAATCCTTCAAAAATTTATAAAGATTTCGAACAAGTTGAACTTGCTTTCGTTGGTGGCTATTGGCCTTCTAAAGGAGTTCAAATTGATAAATATTTAAGAAGTTTTGAAGAAAAGTTGACGATTTATGGATATAATCAATGGCCATACAAAGGATATAAAGGTTTATTGTCTCTTGAAAAAGAATCATCGCTTTATTTTCAAGCAAAGGTGTGCCCGGTTATTAATGAACCTACAGTTGCGCTTTTAAAAGGTCAGATTAACGAACGAGTATTTAAAATACTTGGATCTGGTGGGTGTCCAATTGTAGACGCTGTTCCCTCCTATTTAGATCTATTTTCCAGTGACGAACTTTTAATAGCAAAAAACCCGGTTCATTATAAAAAAACAATCCATCAATTATTAAATGATCAAACAATGAATAAACATTTTAGAAGTCAAGGTCATAAAGCAACATTAGCAAAACATACCTATGCTCATCGTGCAATAAAGTTTTTAGAGTTTTGCGGGTTGGAGCACAAGCAATATAGAACATTCTTATAATAAGACTTAATTACGAGTTATTAATAAAACAAATCATAAACACCATTGAAGACGATCACTATTAAAAAAGCTAAAGAGTTAATTGAGCCGTTTATTGCGCCCTACATTAATGGAAATTATTGTGTCATTGAAAATGTTGACCCTGTTTCTTTATTGACATGGGAAAGGTTCGATTTAGCATCAAAACTTTTATTTATTGAAGACATAAAATTTAATCGCATAGTAAATCATGAAATTTATTCAGAACAAATTAATTTATTAACATTAGGGTCTTTTAAAGAACCCGGAGACAGTTCTAAAAACAGTCTTAAAAAATATCAAAATACATTCCGGTCTATTTATTCAAATATGAAGAAAAATGGCTTTAACAAAAACTTAACGGCCATTCCAATTTCCGAACAGGGAAGCATATTAAATGGTGCCCATAGAGTTGCATGTGCTATAGACCTAGGTATAAATGTAAAAGGAATAAGGGTTAATGCACCACCTCAAATTTTAAATTATCAGTTTTTCAAAAAACGAGGGGCATCAACCAAATTTTTAGACAAATGCTCTCTTCAATTTATTAATTCTTCTCCAAACACTTACATTGCTTTATTTTGGCCGATAGCCAAGGGCAATCACAAAGAAATCTTTCAAATACTTGAAAAAATTGTATATTATAAAGAAATTGAATTGTCTATTGATGGATTACATAGTTTGTTAACTGTTGTATACAAAAATGAACCGTGGTTAGGTGCTCAAAATAAAAATTTCCCTGGAGCATATGGAAAACTTGTGCATTGCTTTTCTGAGAGGAACCCAATTAGAGTAATCGTCTTTCAATCTGATTCATTGAAGGATGTGCAAAACAAAAAAAATCAACTAAGGAAATTGTTTGGATTAGAAAAACATTCAGTACATATCAATGATACTCATGAAGAAGCTATTAGAATTTCAAAAACAATATTTAACGCCAATGGAATCCATTTTTTTAATCACGGGAAGCCAAATAAAAACAAGGAGACTAAGAATAAAATTGATTCCTTTAAAAAATATTGTATTAAGAATCAATTAGACTTAAACGATGTGGCAATTGATAGCGGATTAACAATGGAACTTTATGGATTACGAAAATCTAATGACATCGATTATTTGTCTATAAAAAAACCAAAATATGTCCCGAAAGATTATGCTGAATCAAAAATAAGTCTACATGATGGTAATGAACTAACTCATCATGGAAAATCAAGTGAAAACATCATATACGACATTGAGAGTTACTTTATTTATGATGACGTTAAGTTTGTCTCTTTAACTCAAGTCATGATAATGAAAATGAGCAGAAGAGAAAAAAAGGATATAGTTGATGTAGGTCTAATAAAAAACTTGCTGGAAAAAGAAAATCACCTCAAATATTTTATTTTAAAAGTAAGGAGTCAACTCCTGTTTGTAAAAACTAGAGTTTTTATGTCCATGATAAATTGGATGGGATACCTTGGGTTGTACAATTTTGTTCGGTTCATTTATAGAACGATATTTAAAAAAAATAAATTATCATGATATATCCGCCTGAAATCTCTGTAGTGCTGCCCGTTTATAATGGGGAAAAACATATTAAAAATTGTATTTTAAGTATTCTAAATCAATCATTCAAAAATTTTGAGCTTATTATTATTAATGATGGCTCTACGGATCAAACAGTCTCACTAATTAGTTCTTTTTCCGATGATAGATTAAAATTGGTTACTCAAGAAAATACTGGAATTGGAGGGGCATTAAGAAGAGGATGCAACGTAGCGGTTGGTAAATATATTTTAAGGATTGATGCAGATGATATCTGTCTGCCAAATAGATTTATTGTGCAAAAACATTTTTTGGATTCCCGTCCAAACGTAGTGATGTTGGGTGGAGCATCAATATATGTAGATGAAGAAGGACTGGAAATCGGACGTAGTTACCCATATACTTCAAATTTTATTCTAAAATCAATGTTAATTAAATACTCTCCATTTTGCCATCCAACTGTGATATTTCGCAAGAACGCCTATATTGAAGCAGGGGGGTATCAGGCTTTAGAGCCACTAGAAGATGTGGATTTATGGTTAAAGCTATCAAAACTGGGGGAAATAAAAAATCTATGTTCTCCTGTCATAAAAAACACTATTGTTGGCAATTCAATCTCTAGAAGCATTAGCATAAAAC
>JABMPH010000446.1 GCA_013203805.1 Bacteroidota bacterium
AAATATTTGTTAAACTCTAATTTATAATCATTCTAATTAGAGATAATATATATATTTACCATCGAATAACTCAATTACTGTTATAAACTGCATGAAAACGGGTGTGATTAATCATTAAAAGTAATTGTTAATACTAGGATTTCATTTTCAGTGTTGATTTTTGAATTTGAGTACTACAATAAAATAGAAACATCTTGTAAAAAAATGAATTTTACAATTAAAACTAAAATAAAAGCTACTTCCAGAGAAATATATGAAGCATGGTTAGATAGTAAATGTCATACTGAGATGACAGGAGGGATGGCCTGTATTTCGAGCAAAGTCGGAGAAATTTTTACTGCCTGGGATGATTATATAATTGGAAAGAACATACTACTAGTACCCTATAGCAGAATTAAACAAAATTGGCGAACATCTCAATTTAGTCATACAGATAAAGATTCTACCTTGGAATTAATATTAGTTGAAGATGATGGTGAAACAGAATTGACATTAATACACACAAATCTCCCTGCAGATGGAGATCATTATAAAGAAGGCTGGGAAAAACATTATTTCAAACCTATGAAGACTTATTTTATTAATAAATAATACAACTATGACAACAGTAAATGTTTACTTAACTTTTAACGGAAATTGTGAAGAAGCTTTTCTATACTACAAATCAGTAATGGGAGGAGAATTTGAGCATATTAGCAAATTTAAGGATATGCCCGAGAATCCCAAATTTCCAATTGATAAAGCGGATATGGAAAAAGTAATGCATGTTTCCTATCCAATAAGTAAAGAAACATCAATAATGGGAAGCGATTTAGGAGGGGAGTGGGCTACCAAATATAAAGAAGGAAACAATTTTTCTATTTCAATAAATGCTGAAAGTAAAGAAGAAGCCGATAGACTCTTTAATGGCCTTTCCAAAGATGGTAATATTATCATGCCAATGGGCGTAACATTTTGGGGATCATATTTTGGCAACTTCACTGATAAATTTGGAATACAATGGATGGTTAGTCATTATGCTAAGGTAAGCGGGGAATAAGCTACATTTTGATGTTTAGTTGGTATTAAAGCTATTGAGGACATTTTGCGCTTCAATTATAACAACGAATAACAAAAATTTAAAATTATGAAAAGAATACTCATAACAGGGTGCAGCTCTGGATTTGGCTTCGAATCAGCAAAGCATTTGGCTAAAAATGGTCATTTTGTATATGCTTCAATGCGGAATGTTAATGGAAAAAATTCAAAAGTAGCCTCCGAATTATTGGATTTTGCAAAATCAAATAACTGCAATATTGAAATACTCGAAATTGATGTAACATCTGATAGTAGTGTTTTATCTGCCGTAGGTAAAATTCCTAAACTGGATGTACTAATAAATAATGCAGGAGTTGGGTATGGTGGGCCTGTGGAGGCATTTTCATCACAGGAAATATTAGCTCAGCTCGATTTAAACATAGTTGGACCTTTACGTGTTGTTAAGGCTGTTCTTCCGATGATGCGGATACGTGGTTCAGGATTAATTATTCAGGTTAGTTCAACTGCTGGAAGAGGAGTATTACCTGGATTTGGAATTTATCATGCTAGCAAATGGGGACTTGAGGGAGTAAGTGAAGCTTTACGATATGAATTAGCACCCTTTGGGATAGATGTTGTTATAGTTGAGCCGGGTCCGTTTGCAACAAACTTCTTCGAAAATATTGTTGGTGGTTCAGATATTGAAATTTCTCAGGCATACAAACATGTTGGAGAGTTTATGGAAGGTTTTGGGAATCAGGTACAACAAATGATAGCAGATGATGATGCTCCAACCGATCCGATGATAGTGGTAAAAACCTATGAAGATTTGATTAATATGCCAGTTGGAAGTCGACCATTGCGCACCATAGCCGGATTGGATTTTGGATTTCAAGCTTTAAATGATGCCGTTGAACCTATTAGATTATCGGGACTTAAATCTATGGGTATAGCTGGACTGGATGGTCCATCAGCATAAGCAATAACTGTATTATGGATGTTTTGGTAAGGATTTATGAACTATCAAATGGAAAGCTAAACACACGAAAAATAATTATGTACAAAATGTAAGGTATTGGAATCTTATACGACTATTTAAATAAAAATAGAATTATGAAAAAAACCTTTATTGTTATACTTGGTCTAATTTTCTCACTTAGCATAATGGCGCAAGTTGAAAAGAAAGTTATAATTGAACACTTCACCAATACAAAATGTAGCATATGCGCCAGTAAAAATCCTGCGTTGTACCAAACTCTTGAAGACTTTCCTCAGGTTTTGCATATTGCCTATCATCCTTCGGCACCATATGCAAGCTGTATCTTTAGTCAGCATAATCCTATTCAGAACGATGCCCGTGCTTATTTTTATGATGTTTATGGAGGTACACCAAGAGCAATTATTCAAGGAGAAGTACTACTAATACAAACACCGTTGGTAAAAGATGACGATATTGAATCTCGCTTGGGATTGACTTCTGATTTCAAAGTAATTATGACAAACACCCAGGTGAGCGGTATTGATTATAAAGTTACAATCCAGATTGAAAAAGTTAGTGGTGATCAGGAAGATGAAATATTTGTGTATGCTGGTTTGGCGGAGAAAGAAATTTCGTATAACGCACCAAACGGTGAAGATCTGCATCATGATGTTTATAGAAAAATGATCCACCATAATAA
>JABMPH010000039.1 GCA_013203805.1 Bacteroidota bacterium
CCATATTCCCTTGCTAGCAATGATTCCTGATGCAGCTTCAGGGACAGTTTGCAATTATCCTATGAGCAATCTGGATATTCCGGCTACTATTCTTGATATAGCGGGATGCCTAAATCCTGATGAATTAGATGGCAAAAGTTTCCTGCCGGTTCTGGAAGGTAAATCTATGCCAGATGATACTCCTGATTTTGTTGTCTCTGAATTTTTTGGACATCATTATTCTTATGAAGCACGAATGCTTATTTATGACAAATATAAATATGTCTTTCATCCGTCATCCTGTGATGAACTCTATGACCTTGATAAAGATCCCTGGGAAATGCATAATCTAATTAATTCCCAAGCTCACTCTGAGCAACGTAATGCTTGTCGCATACGCTTGATTGACTGGGCAAAAGATACTGGGGATGAACTCTGTGTGCTTTGCGGATTGTTTCATGAACGGATCACAACTGAAACTGATTACAATTACAAAAAAGGCACCTGGCAGGGATTACGGGGAAGTAATACCTGTTTGATTTAAGAATAATCAAAGGTTAGTTTTAAAATTTACGCTTTAGACATGCCATAAACAGCTAATCATTTTGGCGAAACCTTGAAGGACTGATGCCGTGAATTTTCTGGAACACTCGTATAAAGTAAGAAGTATAGTTGAAACCGCAGGAAAATGCTATTTCGTCAAGTGTCATTCGTGAATCTTTTAACATTGTTTTAGCATGTGATATGCGTATTTGTGTTAAGTATTCTGAAAACCCCATGGCTGCAAATTTTTTCAACAATTTTGATACATAGCCTGCATCAATGCACAATTTTTGTGCTATATATTTACAACTTATTGGTTGATGATAGTTTTCCATTATGCAATGAAGTACCTCACACCAAGTGCTGTAGGCTTTTGAATTCTCAATTATATCATCCTGTTGCAAATCCAATAAACTCAATTCTAATAAGGGTTGAATTAATTGTTCCGCCTTTAAACGTAATTTATAATTTCCAGCCATGGCTTCCAGAGCTTGAATAATACTTTGTCCAGCCTGATTCGCAGCTCTCTGAGAATGACAATAGGCACTTGTCTCAAGAGGTCGTAAATTTCCTACTTTATAATCTATAAACAAGATTCTTATATGAGTCGGATAATATGTTAATGAAATCATCGTATGAGATTTTGTCCAAAGTGGTTTGTTCCAACTATTAGTAGGAATAAAAATAATATCGCCTAGTTGCATTTCTAGTGTAGTAACTTTATTATCAATCGGAGCCACCAATTCTTTATTTCCACTGAGTGGAAATAACAGACGTGGTGCTCCCACTTTAATATATCCAGATTTTTTGTCTGGTAGCGAAACTGCAACATTAGTAAAAATTACATTTTTGAATTCTATCTTATCAATTACATTTTTCAGCTTGCTTATTGTATAGCTTCTGTCTAATCTCATAAAAATACCTTAAAGTATAACTCATTGCATGATTTTAGTATTGCATTATGCTTTATTTAGTAGTAGAATATATAATAGTATGAAAAAAATTGCAAATTTAAAAGGCATAAAATATGGAAATAATTAAAAATACAATCAGTCAGGATGAAAAATATAATGAAGCTTGGCCGGATATCACTTTAACAGACAGTGGAATACTCATTTGTGTTTATTCACAATGCACAGAGCATTCTGATCGTTCATTTACGCAAATTATGTTATCCGAATCGAAAGACCGTGGTCAAACCTGGTCACCTAAACACCCTTTGACTGAAAGTACTGAAAATCGTCCATATTATTATAATACTCCAAGAATACAGAAAATGAAAAATGGTAGACTTATTGTGACTGTTGATCGTGTATATGGAGAGCACGGAACACATAGCGAGGCGCGTATTGTATTGTATACAAGTGACGATGATGGTGTTGTCTGGGATAATGGATACGAAACACCAGCAAGTGGCATTGTACCAGATAAAATATGTGAACTCAACAACGGTAGATGGCTATTATCTTGTCATCATAAAGATTCAGATTCTCAAAAACTTGTTCAACGTCTATGGTATTCTGATAATGAAGGAATTGATTGGACTGGACCAATAATAGTTGCAAAAAATCAAGAACTAAATATGTGTGAAGCAACGCTCTTGACGGTAAAGAACAAAGTAGTTGCCCTTATCAGGGAAAATTCTGGTAAAGGCTTAGGATGCTTTAAAACAATTTCTAATGATGGTGGCAAAAGTTGGAGCGAGGCAAAAGAATTTCCTTTAGCTGGGTGTCATCGACCAGTTAGCGGATATCTGAAAAATGGCTATGTCATGGTTACTTACAGATTTTTCCCTGGTGGTCGCTGGGGAGTTTTTCATAATCTGCAAGGTGCGGTTATGGAAGCTGAATGTTTATTAAGTCAGGGAAAAAAGGAAGAAAAAGTCAGAATATTTCAAATTGATCATGATAATTCCCCAAGACCTGATACCGGTTATTCAGGTTGGGTGCAGTTTGATGATGAAACAATTTATGCGGTCAATTATATCGTTGATTATCGTATGAAATCATTTATTCGAGGGTACTCGTTTAAAATGCCGGAAAGCTGGTTTCCAACTGTTAAAAATATAGACAAAAATGCTATTAAAAAAAGAAAAAAATTGAAGTCACATTTAGTGTATGATACTGTTTAGTAATAATACAAAAAGGAGGAAATAGGATTTACCATAAATATAATAATAACAAAATAAATAATAAAGACAAAATTTTAATAAAACCAACATTTCAAAAAGGAGACTTAGAAATGAAAAACAAAAGAAGGCACAAATGCAGCAACTCGTTCTCTATCAACAATTTCACGCTTATTGAACTCCTCGTTGTGATCGCCATCATAGCAA
>JABMPH010000447.1 GCA_013203805.1 Bacteroidota bacterium
CTATGTATCAGAATTAGAATCATTTTACTCAAAAGAATGGGTTTTTCTAATCGACCTTACATTAGGAATGCTAAATTTTTGGCTAAAGGAAATGAATATCAAAACTAAAATAATTAAACAAAGTGAGATAGGAATCAATAGCCAAAAACAAGATATGGTATTTGATTTATGCAAGGCAACAAATGCAGATGTATATATATCGGGCGAACTTGGGCAGGATTATCTAAATGCAGAACCTTTTAAGCAAGCGGGCACCGAAGTATACTTTCAAAATTATCAGCATCCTATATATCCTCAATACAGAAAAAAAGATTTTGTTCCAAATCTCGGAATCATTGATCTCTTGATGAATGTAGGTTCTGAAGATGCGCTTGCTTTTATTACTTCAGGAAACATACAAAAAGATAAATTTAAAATATAAATAAGATGAGTTTTTCAAATGAATGGGATGAAAAATATCGGGAAAATACTCATATGAGTATTTGGCCTTGGTCTGATTTAGTAAGTTATATCATGCGTTATTCTAGACCCAAAGAACCAAATAAATGTAATTTATTAGAACTTGGCTGTGGGGCAGGTGCTAATATTGAGTTTTTTAAATGGCTAGGAGTAAATTATTTTGCTCTAGAAGGAAGTTTAACAATGGTAAAAATGCTATGTGAAAAGTTTTCTGATTTCTCAAAAACCATTAAAGTAGCAGATTTTACAAAACAAATACCTTTTAATGAAAATTTTGATATTGTAGTGGATCGCGCTTCATTAACGCATAATGATACTCAATCTATTCGACGTACTCTTTCTTTGATTAAAGATTATATGAAGCCAGGTGCAAGTTTTGTTGGAATTGATTGGTTTTCTACGAATCATTCGGATTTTATTAAGGGTAATCATCTAGAAGATGGTTTCACGTGTTCTAATTTTACAAGTGGCCAATTTGCGGGTGTTGGCAATGTTCACTTTTCAAATAAAGAGCATATTTTAGATTTATTCGAAGATTTTGAAGTAAAAATCCTTGAGGAAAAGGTTGTTTCTAAGTCAATTCCTAATGACAGTCATATTTTTGCTTCTTGGAACATATATGCAGTAAAGAAATAATTAATCTATGTTAGAATCATTTAGAAACAAACGAATACTTATTGTAGTTGCCCATCCAGATGACGAACTTTTAGGTTTGGGAGCGACAATGCATCGACTCATCCACAGCTATAATGTACAGACTCATGTAGTTATATTGGGTGAAGGAATAACTTCTCGTTCAGACAAGCGTGATTTGGCAAAATGGGAGCAAGAATTGGAAATACACAAAGAGAATATTAAAAGTGCTCAAAGTGCTATTGGATATCATTCTTTTGGTGCTTACGATTTTCCAGATAACCGTTTTGATACAGTGGCTCTATTGGATATTATTAAGGTTATTGAAAAGGAAAAAGAAACCTTCAAGCCTGATATCATTTTTACTCATCATGGGGGTGATCTTAATATTGATCACCAACGCACATTTGAAGCTGTGATGACTGCGTGCCGTCCAATGCAAGATGAAAAAGTTAGAATAATAATTACATTTGAAACACCTTCCGGAACTGAATGGAGGTCACCGACAGATCCCAGGCATTTTCTTCCTAATTTGTTTATTGAAGTATCAGAAGATAACCTCAAGGCAAAAATCAATGGCATGGAAAACTACGAATTTGAAAAGAGGATTTATCCTCATCCCAGGTCCCCTGAATCTCTAAAAATTCAGACACAGCGTTGCGGAATTATTGTGGGTTGTGTGTATGCGGAGGCATTTTGTTTGATTAGAGGAGTATCTGGTTCTAAACTAAAAGAAGACTAGTTATGAAAGTTTTATATTTTGATTACTGGACTAAAGGTTTGCCTCATCAAATATTACCACTTGATAGAATTTTAGCAAATAAAGGCATCGATAGAATATTGGTTCATTTAGGGTCATGGAGAGATAAATCAGTAAAGGTCGAAGAAACTATTGAAAATCTACATTGTAGGGATATAAAATATTATGACAATGACATTAGAAAAGCCTTGGTTGTAGAAAAGCCTAAAGTTGTCTATGTTTTAAATATGGGCGGGCCTATGGACAAATTAGTTAATAGAATTTGTCGAAATCTTAAGATTAAAACCGTCTTTTTAATGCACGGAATATCGCCTGTAGGTTTAGATCTTATTAAACAAAAAAAGAAAGAAAATAAGGCCTATAGTATTTTATATAGATTATCAAAGGGATTTAAATATTACAAAGTTTATAAAATGTATGGTCGTGAGATTTTAAGATATGATTTTCAAGAATTGTTCATATCAAAAACATATGGACATCTTATTCAGATGATCTTCTCCCCTGGCTCAATGTATTTAACTCCATTTATTGATCGGGACTTACATACAGATAGAGTATTAGTTTATTCAAAATTATTTAAAGAAGAATTTGTAAAGAATATGAAGGTTCCCATAGCTAAAATTAATATCGTTGGGAATCCGAATCTCGACACGATACTTAAATTGCGTAATTCCAAGAATTCTAAAGATAGAATTGATCAGTATTATAAAAATTTAGGTTTACCTGTTAATAAGCCAATGCTAATATTTTTAGTAGATGGTCTTTTTGCATTAGAAGAATCCTTCGTTATGCAAGATTGGTTGAATGAATTAAAAGAGGTGGCTGGAATAGCAGATGAAATAGGATGGACTTTGATCCTTAAACTTCATCCTTCAAATGATAGACAGTTAGTTTCAGACGCTATGGAAGCAATGCACAATGTTCATATTTTTCAGATGGAAGTTGATTTATCTATTGTTGCTGGTTGTCAAGCAGCAATTGGCCACGTATCTTCCACCTTAACTATACCAATAGCATTACATATACCTGTTTTTATTCCGCGTTGGACAAAAGTGTATGCCGAATTTGATTATTATATTTCAAATGGTGCTGCTATCCCTTGTAATTCAATTATTGAATTAAGGAACTTCCTTGTATCAATTGAAAAGGGAAAAAAATTTGAATCATCAGAGCGGAATCAATTTATTGATAATTGTATTGGCCCTTTAGAAGGTTGTACCTGGGAAAAAGTAGCAAATGAAATCGAAATGTTGTGTAAATAACAGTTAACATGAAAAATATAATATTCAATAAACATATAACTATAGCCTTAGTAGGCTTAATGTTGTTTTCCATCGTTACAATATTAATTCATGGCTATTATCTATTGTTTGTGGCAATTCTATTAGTTGTCTCTTCCTTATGCATCTTGTACAGTTTGAGAA
>JABMPH010000448.1 GCA_013203805.1 Bacteroidota bacterium
GTACAGTACCGATTTTACTACTTCTCTTGGGTATTCCGATGATTCACAATAATCATATTATCCTGTATCTGTTTTTGCTGAATTGAATCAGAAAACATGGGAAATTGAAACAGTAATTCGACCTGGTGACCATTTGTCTTATCCCAATCGATACTAATTCTATCCACTAGATATCTAATTACCTTTTGAATGTCATCTTTAGTCAGAGAATTAATTTGATCTAGCAAACTATTTCTCAGATATTCCATGTTATTTAGAACTTCCATTTTATTGTTTATTAAAGATAATTGATTTTCAAGTTTCTCAACTTTCTTTTCTAAAATACTAATACGATTGTTGTATTCATTACTTTGTGAATTTAGCTCTTCAGTGCTGAATTCTTCAGTTTTTAAATAGAGTTCGAGCAGTTTCTTTTTACTTCTTTGCTCTGAATCAATTTGCTTTCTATTTAACTCAATATCTTTTTTTATAGCATTACCCTGGTTTGATTTGTTATTTAGATATTCTTTCGCCTTATTAATAAGTAAATCAGAATTCAATAACATATTCTTTACTGCTTCCCAAACTGTATCATTCATCTTCTTCATATTAACATTTTTTAACCCGCAAAAGTCCCCTTTAACAGCTGGTAATTTGCTTGAACAGATATAAGAGTGATAGTCAATTTTTGCTATTGTTCTGCCATATAGATTTCGTCCACATTTTTGACAAACAATTAATCCACGCAATAAGTAAAAGTGCCTTTTATTATTCCGGGTTGAGTATGATTTATTTTTTTCTAAATTATCTTGAATTTGTTTCCAGATATTTTCAGAGATAATTGCTGGTGCTTCAGCAACAATCCCAGAGTAATACAGTTCACCTTTATAGAGAGGTGACCTTAATATTCTTAATACTGTTGTTGATAACCATCTCATAGAATCTTTTGGTACTACAATCTCTTCACCTGAAACTTTATCCTTAATTCGTATATCTGATTTGTATGCTTTCATGCCTTTTGTTTTTATTCCAAGATTGTTCAATTCTCGTGCAATTGAAAAGCAACCTTTACCCTCTAGACTCCATTTAACCATTTTCAAGTAAATTTCTTTTTCTTTTGGATTAATTCTAAGTCGATTGTTTTTTGAATGTTCATCTGATTTAATTATTGAATACCCATAAGGAGTAACTCCACCATGCCATTTACCCAGTTTTGCAGCCTCTCTCATTCCTCGTTTGCTTCTTTTTACACGTAAAGTATTTTCTCTATGAGCCAGAATACCAAGCAAACTAGAAATGAATTCATCTTCAGCATCATTGAAATCAAATACTTGGTTTGTAGTATAAACGATTACATTATTCTTCTTGAGTATGTTTTTGATCATAATCTGAGCAGATTCATTCCTTGTCATTCGATCCCACTCTGTTACAAATATTCGTTTTACTATACCGGATTCAAATCCAGTTATTAATTCCATCAAAACAGGCCTATTATCTAGATTCTCTTTCCAGGCAGATTGACCTCTCTCTTCATATAGTTTGTAATCTGATTGAAGTTGTTCTGCCTTTCTGATTCCCTCGACTTTTTGAGCTTCTAATGATGTACCTCTTTCAACTTGTTCCTGTGATGATACTCTGGTATAGATGTGCAGAATATTATTCTCCATTGCTTACCTCCATGTCATTTGTCATAAGTTCATCTATCTTGAGTTCTATAGAACCGAATATCAAATCGAGTAATCACATCATTTCATCCTTTGCACCATCTGATTCATTGAAAGATATCTTTGTGATTTTTACTTCCTTTCTAATCGAATTTATCGAATCATTAATTGGTAAATCTTTCTGTAATGTATTACTCATGATCCACCATCCAATCTAAATCCAGTGATTCTTCAGGATTTAATGAATCTATATCTTTAATATCATTACTGTTACAATTAGAATCAAAGATTAGCTCTAAGATTCAATTAAAAACTTCATTCCTATCATTTTGACTGTTTGTTTTGTTACAGAGTGTTGTTATTTGTCTCATATTGATACCTCCAGGGTTAGTTTGTTTGTTTTACTTGTGTTATTATATCATCTAGTATATCGTGATCATCTCGTGTAATTTTTTCCTTTAAGTACTTATTAACTTGATTTCTCAATTGTCGTTTCGCAGATACAGAGATACTGGGATTCTTCATGAACTCTTTAAGTACAATCTGAATATCACCACCAAATGATTCTGATAAACTTTGTACTAAGTTGTATACTGAATATGATTTAATGTCATTTATTGACCAGTTCTTTATAATTCAGAGCGAATCATGATCATCGTTTTGGTTTAATTGATATCCAGTATTGAAGTATTTAGTAATCAAATCCAAAAGGTAATCAGTTACGATCTTTTGATCTAACAAATCACTTAATAAAGGATATTCATTCTTATTACTTGAAAATTGATGTTTTAAAATCCAGGGAGAAGGATTAGCCTCAATTCTCATAATATTGTCACTAATCTCTATATGATGAACTGACTTTAGTTGTTCAGTTTTATCATATATTGTTAGAATCTTTTTGAATTGTTCACCCTTTTTCTTAAGTCGACAAAAACCCCAGGAATTATGGTGAAAAGAGTATTGATGAACATCTTTAGGATAGATTGTATTGGTTGCCTTTTTCATAGTATTAAGATATTCAGAAAATGTAAAATCAGGATGGATCAGAATATCTTTATAAATATCACATTTAGTAACATAGATATGATTATCTGAATGTAAATCAATTCCAATCTCATCCAATTCTTCTTTCAATATTCTAATAATGGACTTGTAATCTGTCCATTCGATCTCATTTTCTCTCACCAATTGAGATAATTGAAATTTGAATTGTAATGTATGAATTGAACCGTCCCTAAATATTTTAGGGTTTTTTGAATGATTTACAAAAAGTGAATGTCTCTTTGTATACCAATAACATGTTTCCTTTGAATTATTGTCTCAGAATTCAGGATTCTTTATTGTGAAGTGATTTGTTTTTAGTTTGATTGTATCTATCATACAAGACCTCCGTTTTTTTTGATTATGATTGTTTATATAAAAAAATATTATTTTTTTATTTTTATTTTATATATATAAATATTGCTGAGATTTCCAAAAAACAGATTTTCTTTAAGTACTTTTAGAGTATTGAACTAGTGTGTGTATGAATCGCTTATATGAAAATAATTCTCAATCAGAAACGAATACCGTGTAAAGAGCGCAGTATTAATGTTTATTATGTTTTTTATTAATCATTTATAAAATTATTTATTTGAATGGGCTCTTCTAATCTTCTAATCTTCTAATCTTCTAATCTTCTAATCTAATTATTTCTTCAATCTTCAATAAATAAACTCAATATCCAATACAATAACTCAATATTAACTCATAACCATCCCATAATTATATCTTATCAAGGGCTATTCCATTCAAAATTCAAACTCCAATATTCAAAATTGGTTTAAATACAATTCCAATTCTTATATATCAAAATTCTCTCAATTATCTTAAATATCAAAATTGATTTAAAAATTCTATATTTAATTCTTACAATTACATCACACCATATCACATATAATATATACAATCACCTATTCAATATATTATTAACTCTGCTATACATATGCTTTGATACAATTGGCTCATGCAATCCATCTTTCCATTCACCATCATATTTAACATATCCAACATATATACGATTCCTCAATATCTTATATATATTCATGCTACTGAACCATTTATCTTCACGATTTCTTATATCTTCATAATCCAATAAAGCTTTGGTCTTTCTTACACTTCGAACTTTTGAATATGTTTTAAATATAAACCTGACAATATCTGCTTCATCATAACATACACTTAATTCGTTTGAACCATTCTTATTATATCCAAATGGAATTCTACCCTCAACTCTTCGACCTTCATCAAAAGCCATTCTTTTGCCATTCATCATTCGTTCTGATATCAAATCTCTTTCAAATTCTGCAAATGATAATATCATATTGATAACCATCTTGCCAATGGGAGTGCTTGTATCAATAAATGCTTCTGTTACTGACTTGATAAATAAGCCGCTGTCTTCCAAATCATTCAAGAATTGCTTTCCATCAACCAAACTGCGTGAAAGTCGATCCAACTTCCATATAACAATACCATCTATCTCAAAATGTTTTATTGTGTCCAATAGCTGATTGAATCCAGGTCTATTTAAACTGCTGCCACTTTCTGCATCTTCAAAATGAGTTACAAGTTTCCAATTCTGTGAATCACAAAACTGTTGAATCGACTTTAATTGCAGTCTTAATGATGTGTTTTGCTTTTGTTCAATTGTAGAAACTCTGCAATATCCTAACACCATGATATCATTTGTCTTATCCATTGTATACTATATATTAATAAAGTATACAGAAATAGTACATAACTATTTGTTTTTATTGTATATATTGTACAATATACTTTTTAAGGCAATAATTCTCTATTATGTATAATATAATCAACAGATTGTACTATAAATGGCATAAAGCTATTACCAGTTTTCAACCAATACTTCGATACATTCATTTTTACCATATTTTGATGAATCAATATTCTTAGCCATAAATAGTTTCTTAACCACCCACTTCAATTGACGCACCATTTTATCATGAATAGCTTTGTTAAATCTTATCTCAGGTTTAAAATTCACTAAAATATATATTTCGTTTGTTTTCATATTATTATTTCCTTGTCAAAATGTTCTAATGCTTGTCATGATACATTAGTTTATTCATCAATTATTTTTCCTATAGTTTCCATGATTTCATCAAATCCATCTTGTTTCTGAGATATTTTGCCTTTATTATTGTCATTATTTACTGTTAGTTCCAGGTACTCATTTTCACCAAACGGTGTGTGTATAGTCCAATATGGATCATAGTTTTGTTTCACAACCCATTTAACCATCTTTGCCATTTTCTCATATTTTCTTTCTGTCAGTTCAATTTCATTTGGCTTGAATGTTATTAAGATGTATATCTTATTAGTTTTCATGATCTTCTCCTTGTACAAATGTTGATATCTCCATAATAATAAACCCCACTATTATTAGTATAGTGGGGTTTATTCTCATTTAATTATGATCTACTTAAATTGACTATTGATCTTCATATTCTTCTAAGAGTTTGTCAAAAACACTGTCAATATAGTTTTGATCAAATTGTTCAGCCCCGTTTTTAATTGAAATACAGAAATCTCCCAGATTCTGTTCATTCAAAAAAGTTATTAATTCGCAATCTATATTATCTCTCCTATACACTTGCATAGTGAATCTTGTAACTCGTGTGTCCAATCAGGGTGCGTTGGGTAGAATTCTATATCTATTTTTATTTCTTTTAGTTTCATGGTTTTATTCTCCTATTTATTGTTAAAAACAAAACCCCAAAATGTTAAAATAATGGGGCTTTGTTATTATAATAATAAAATTATTATATATTATTAATTTTATTTCATTTATCTATTAATTCGATATATCGTTTTTGCATTTCTATTGTCCAAATGCTATCTTTTTGCAAATAATATTTATTATTATTATTAATAGGATTAAAGGGCAATTCAACTGATATATTTTTAATATTAACTTTCATTATTAATTCCTTTTAGTTATTTATATTAATTTTGGATAAAAATATATTATTAATTAAATAAAAATTAAATTTTATAATATTAATTAATATATTTTTCTTTTTCTCCATACTCATAAATAGCATAATGGGTCATTAATAATCGGACTATATGACAAATAATTTCATAAAAGACAAATCAATCCCATATGTCCCTTGATAAATGAAATATCAAACAAGATTTTTGGTCAAATACAAAGCAAATAGGATAGGATAAAGGTCAGATGATATTCAGATTAAAGTGTAGCTCGAGAATTTTGTTTTTTAATTCCAGACTGTCTCTACATGTTTCTTCAAGTTCAAAGTATTTAAAGTAACCAAGTAAATGATTGCTTTGGATTGATCCAAATATTCTAAGAACAGCTGATACATTCTCGTAATAATTAAATATTTCTAAACAATGTTCATCATTTTCAACTTTAAGAACTTCGAATGACTTCATAGAATGATATTGTTCTGCTCTCCATATCATGTAGGGAAGCCCATTTTTTTGAAGAATATCAGTAATAATTAATTCTTCATTATAATTGACTATAAAAGAAAATACTCTATTGGTTTTTTCAGTTATAATCAGGGAAATACTTGCACACTCAAGATTTTGATTACAGATGGATGTTTTTTGTAAAATATCTTCGAATAATGGATCAGCATTCGAATTTACATAGTCAATTATTGTGCTGCGAAATCGAGTGAAATATTTTGCTACAGTATTATAACTGATATGTGTAATTCTTGCTGTCTTCTTTATAGAATAGTTGTTAGAGAGATATTTTATAAGCTTATATTCTCTTTCAAGAACTTCCACACTATAACGTTGATTACAATAATAGCATTTATATCTTTGTCCCATCTCAATTTTATATATTTTAGGACCAAAGCAATATCTGCAAATATCACCATTAATAACTTGTTTAACTTTATCTTGAATTTTTAAAGACATAGAATATTAGAAATTAATTAAATGGTCCTTCCAGACAAAACTATTAAGATCACCGTGTTTATAGATCAATGAATCTTCAGATTCTGTAAAATTGGTCGATATATTCAGTAATTGATTTTCGATCATTGAATGATATTGAGTAATCGCTGATTTTAATACTTCCTGACCTTTTTCAGTTTGATATTTCTCTAAAATTGAAATCGATAGTCTCAATTCTTCATTCTTTTTTTCATTCTGGATAAAATCGGGTGAATTAATTTCTGATAGCAAATCCTTTTGATTTTCAATGAATCTTTTCAAGACTATTTTTTCATTTTTTACTATATTGATAAACGATTTTGCAACTTGATCAAAACCGACAGACTCCTCTGCAATATTTAGCAATACACGTATAAAACGAATATTCATAATATTCATTTCATAGAGTTCAAGAATTAAATTTTCATAATCTTTAAATGATGCCAAAGCATACCTCCACTCTTGTATTATTTTAGTCTAAATAGAATTATATGGGGTAGAACATATAATATTCTACCCCATTAATATTCTACTTTTTCTTTAGACACTTTCCATATATTTTTGCTCAAAACTCTTGGTTCTTGTTACGTTTCTTAATCTCCTTATCAAGATTAACACCATTATTAAGCTCAGTAATTCCAAGATCAAAGAATTCATTCTTTGGTTTCTGTTTACTCATGTCTCTCTCCTTTTTGGTTTTTATTGTTGTTCTGGGGAATTTTTAAAAAGGCGCAAAGCGCCTAATTAATTTCTTTTATAATTTTCAAAGAACTACTCCCTCACATATATATATATTGCTGAGTTTTCTAAAAAACACATTTTTCTTGAAAAAGATTTGGGGATAAATGGAGCTTTGACTTCCTTTCCACAGTAGTTACAACTAAATCCTGTTCGTAATAATATTAATCATGTTAAAATATTAAGTACATTATAATTATTAGGTTTACATCATCTTCGCACAAAAGCGGTTCACAGAGAAGGCCTTAATACTTTTCCATCGGAAGTAGACATATATTCCAAATTCCAGATGTGCAATTTTTAATTCATTTAGGAAGGAAAAGTAAAATGGATATGCTGATTTATAGAGAATTAGAGGCAATAAAATATGAGATTAACGAATTAAAGAAACTTCTTGAGACTAATGGTATGTCAGATAAATGGATGTCACTTTCAGAAGCACAAGATTATACAGGCTTAAGCCAATCGACACTTAGAAGACTAATCGCAAAATGGCAATTAAGAGCAAGCCGACAAGTCGGCAAAGTGTTACTGAAACGAAGTGAGATCGATAAGTTTCTAAATAAAGGGGTTTGATAATTTTGACATGAAACATATGAATTTGAATACGCACCAATCCATGGCGTAATTTCCAAACGAATTATTAAATGATTATTCTAGCTTTGTAAAGATTAATAATCCGGATCATTAGTATTTGAATAAATTTGGAGAGATGGCAGAGCCTGGCTGAATGCGGCGCAATTATTTATTATCTATTGAAAATTATATAGTGATTTACTCTTTAGGATTCCAGTATTCTGCAAACACCTCCCATTCTGGTGGTATTTCCATCCCCTTATTAAACTCATCTTCTGCTGTTTGAAGTAACTCATCCTTTTCATTCTGAGCATCAACGTGGGTTTGAAATGGACCATAATAGCCAGACAGAAAAAACGGAATCTCATCTGGGATTAGGTTTGCCTGCTCATATCCCATTTCAAAGTAGTATCCTTCTTCACGACGCTCACCTTTTCTGGCAAATATGATATTCGAGTAAGTGACCAACATAGGGGGGTAGTTTAAATCTGTGTGGATTATAGATCAAATCAGGAAAAGAAAAAACCGCCCACTTCCCACTATTCTAGGATATATGCATTCAAGAGCAAAGTGGACGATATGTAGATTATTTCAACAACACCA
>JABMPH010000449.1 GCA_013203805.1 Bacteroidota bacterium
GCAATGGACTGAAAATCCATGTGTCCCTGGTTCGATCCCGGGTGGCACCACCCAATTTAAAAGCTCTGACTTAATTGTTGGAGCTTTTTTTTTCATAAGTTGCCTTCATGTTGTAGTTAAATTAGGAATCTACCTCAATTATTTGTTATAGTGTCGTTAACAATAATCGAACTCATGTCACCTGGTGAAGTACCAATAGTTATAGTTGCTCCTGAGTTCAAAGTAAGATCGTTTATAGTAACATTCTTATTTCCGCTTAAAGTAGGTTGATTTCCTCCACTCGATACTATAACATTATTTAATAAATTTGGAATAAATTCGAGGGACCAGTTATCTTTATCCATAAAATCATTTGATTCAGAACCATCCCAAATATTGTTAACAGGAGAGTAGCCTTCCCAGGTTAGCCATGGGTAGCCGTTGTTATTGCTTCCATCAATTGACCAAATATCATTTGTTCCGTTTGTTGTTTCTCCCACCAGATCCCATCCCACATCTGTAAAAGTGGATTGAGTTTTCATTTCAGAAGTGGTTTTTCCAATGCCCAATTCACTCGTGGCCTGTCCGGAAGTTGTTATATCCCAAAAAGAGTTAGTGGCTGTAGCAGTAGCTGCTTTATTGCCTACTAGTCCTCCTGAATAAGAACTTCCAGTGACAGTTCCTGTGCTGAAAGAATTTGCTATTGAGCTTATTCCAACTGCTGTGCCCACTAAACCACCAGTATAGGTATTCCCAGATACCGAAGCTGTGCTATAACAATTAGTAATTGATCCGCCGTTAAGACTTCCACAAAGACCACCAGTTGTACCATCTCCTGTAATACTACCTACTGTATAGCAATAACTAATTGTGCTATTCATGCTGGAAGCTACCAGTCCACCTGTTGTAGAATATGAAGTGATATTTAGATTGGTTAAACCTAAGTTTTGAATACTAGCACCACTTATATTACCGAAGAACCCCTGATTAAATCCCCATGTTTGGTTAATGTATATACCGTCAATAGTATGACCATTACCATCGTACGAGCCGGTAAATTGAGGACTGAAGTTGCCAATGTGTGACCATCCTTCACCACTGTTCCATGTACTTGTTGAAGATGCATCAATGTCAGCAGTTTGTTTCAGGTAATCATTCCAATAGCTACTTGCCTCTGATACAGCTTGAAGATCAATAAGACTTGATATTAAATAAGGGTCTTGTTCTGTTCCTGAACCAACTAAAACATACTCCTTAATTCTTAAAGTGTCTGAAATGATATCTGATGAGCTGTATGAAAAAAGAGAGCCGGTATTATCTGTAATTACATCGTGCAGGCCATTTACTTTTATTTGAAAGTCTTTATCAATAATGCTGCTTAAACTACTGTTTAATACTCCTTTAAGAATAAAGCTTCTAGACCCTCCTTCGGGAATTAACTTCCATATTGAACCTTGTGTGCCAATTATTGCTCTGGACGAATAGAGTGATACAGATTCGTTACTTTGTCCAACCTCTTCTATTGTCATGCTTGAAAATAAGTCATTAAAACACACATCATCCGACATGCCCGGCCCTTGTTGAAAAACAATGGATTCAACTTTTGTGGGTTCTCCATCATTGGCAACATCAGCAATATTGAACTGTAATAATGTTAATGTGGATGAAGCGTCAAAGGTTGTTAAAGTGTCTACAGTTGGAGTACCGGCAGTACTGGTCAATGTTGAGGTTAAATCCGTACTCTTTGAACTCCGAAGTTCCAGATCATCTGTAGACGACACTGTTACCTGATTAGTATTTTGAACATAAACGATATTTACTGTACTGGTTTTTAAGTCCAGAGCAATCTTACTATCAGCATGTGTAACATCAACTGTAACTGGATTACCATCTGTTTCTATGGTAGCAATATCTATTGGTGTGCTCCATGAACCACTCATGTTATTTATATAATAGACTTTACCGTATGCACCGGGGGTATTATAAGCTATGTGTGCTTTTAGATTTTCATCAACAACTACATCAGGGTAAATGCCTCCGATACCAGTTGTTAAAACAGGTGAACTCCATGACCCCGTAGTATCGTTTAAATAATAGATTCCACTTGAAGTATTAAATGCAACATGCATATTTCCGTTTACATCGCACGAAATAGAGGGTTGATAGGCTGCAATCGAAAGTTGATCAATTGCAACTGCAGTACTCCAACTACCAGAGCTGTATTTCTTATAATAAACATTGTCACCACGATAACCTACAAAATGAAGATCATCGTTTTGATCAATGGCAGTTGAATAGTATTGCACAGCATTATCCAAAACTGTATCGGCCAGGGTAAAATTCTGATAGAATATGCGAGAAGCTGAAGGAGTAAGTTCGTCTTCTTGAGCAAATATGTGAGTGCTTTGATTACTGGACACTTCGATGGAGCTTTCATGGAAATGACCCCATGACATTTGAGTGGTTATAGGCCAATAGTAACTAGTTATATTTTTGTTGGATACGTACCTGATTGTAAGTCCCGATCCACCATTAAAATGACGGTAAGATATGTAACCAAAACCATATTTATCGGCCACAATAACTGGCACGAAATTTACATCATCTGTTGTTCCTGCAACCCTTCTGGATAACCAACTACCAGATTGGTTGGTGCTATATCTAAGAATCTCACCATACACATCATCACTAACCCAGGTAACATGTAAATGTCCTAAGGGGTCGGAAAAAATTGAGGGTCGGGCTGAGATTGTTTCTGTTCCAACAACCGTGGTTTCAAAAGTTTGCGAATGACTAATAGGGATATAGTAAATCATTGTTAAGAAGGATAATATGCTTATTGTAAAAAGTCTCATTATCGTAGATTGTCTATGATGATCAGAAGTTATTTTTAGATTGAAATGTAAAAAATTTATTTAGCTCTCATTTACATTGGATTTAAAAGGAAACATTCTAATTCAATTAAATACACCTATAGTACCAACAATGGCGATAAATATAAGAAAAATTGTTGAAATTCAAAGAGTAATGCAGACTAAAATTGTCTTACGAATGAAATAACAGCTACAAAACTCCTTGTGAGTCAATCGGGTCGGACATCCCGATCAGTTATTGGAGCAGCCAGAATAAGTCCCATTTTCCAATCGTTTGGAATTGTAAGTTCAGATTTAGCAACTAAATTTAAAGTAAGGCCTGATGAATTTCGTACATCCTGCCCGTTTTATTTTATTTTATTATCTTCAAGATGATAAATAGGCAAGACACTAAACATATAATTAGCGTTTCCTATTAAAAACTGTCTTTCAATTCTTAACATAATATCGTCAGCTCGTTGCAGGTGGTAGGATTCATTATAATTATTGAAATTAGCCGGATTATCATTTCTATGTTCAAATTCATTTAAATTGTGACCAAATGAATGCTGGTATCCAAATCCAAGATGCCATTTTTTATAGATAGAACCAAACCCAAGTATCATATCATATGTGCCCAAACCAAATATTGTTGAATATTTGAATATAGATTTCATTTTTGTATCATCATAGCCCGAATCTAATCCGGTTATTGTGCATAATCCTGCATCACTGCATCCTTGACTATACATATAGATAGAAAAAACAAAACTTAATAGGGATATTAATATAAAGCGCATATTATCATTTTCTTTATTGTCGAATTAGAAAGAGTTTCCTTACAAGATCGACATTGGTTGTTCATCTAAAATGGATACTTTTGTATTAGATATTATCAAAATCATGCTCCTCAAAACAAAAGGAATTGTAATCAAGCAAACTAAATTCTCCGAATCAGGGGTTGTTGTTAAAATTTTTACAGAGGATCATGGCATCCAATCCTTTTTTGTAAGGGGATTACACAGTCGGAAAACAAAAAGTAGAGCAGCTTTGTTTCAGCCATTAACAATGCTTGATCTTGTTATTAATTTTTCGGAGAAAAAAACACTACATCATATCAAGGAAGTTGAATTGTGGTATTCATATCATTCAATTACCAATAACATGGTAAAGCGCACGCTATTGTTTTTTATAGATGAGTTGTTGCATAAATGTCTAAAGGAAGAAACAGAAAACAAGGATCTATTTAACTGGATTTATAATGCATTGATTTGGCTTGATTTGGCTGAGGATGGTTTTGTGAATTTCCACCTTGTATTTATGATGCAACTATCGATGTTTATGGGATTTTATCCAAAAAAGGAAATTAGAAGCAGTGACTATATTTTCGATTTGCAAGAGGGTAAATTTGTTAATAACCTGCCAATTCACCCATATCATGTTTCGGGTGAAATTGCAATTATTCTAAGCCAGTTAAAGGAGTCTAATTTTGAAGATTTAATTAATCTGAAACTCAATAACACAATTCGGAAATCAGTACTTGATACACTAATTGTTTATTATGATTTGCATATTCCATCCATGGGGAAATTTAAATCGTTGGATGTGTTGTCGGTGGTGCTTGAATAATAGTGCAACCTCATTGTATTTTTATGGTCTTTAGTTTATAACCTAAAAAAATGAACAAAATAATTATCTTAGTAATTAGTCTCTTATTGTGCAATTCTGTAATAGGGCAGGAGAAAAAAATATCAGGCAAGGTATTTAATAACCTTACTAATCAAAATATTGCCGGAGTTATCATAACACCATCTTTCAATAATGATACAATTTTAAGTGATAGCAATGGTAGATTTAGCATCCATATGCCAAAATCATATTATAATACTTTGGTTTTTAAGCATCCTGATTTTTATCCCTATGTAAAAAGAATTAATAGAGAAAGCAGGTTGAAATTTAATTTTATTCCTTTACTACCGATTACATTAGAACTTGACACTGTTTGTTATCTGGCTTATAAAGGAAATAGAGTTCTTAATGGAAAGATTACAGATAGTTACAAGGATGAATTACTTCCAAATGCAACAATAAGCCTATGCAACATTGGTAAAGTTGCTGTTACTAATAATTCCGGAGGATTCTCTGTTGTTATTCCTGAAGAAGTTGAAAGGGTAATAATATCACATCCTGAATTTAAACCCGATACAATTTTAGTAAAAAGGGGCAATCAAAAAATAAGGAATCTTGAAGCAGGCCTTGTCAGGAAAAAGCTTAGTCATAAAGATACACTTTGGCTTTCAAACAGAAATATAACAGAAATTGCAATTAGCGAATTAGTGTTTGGAGCCTTTGGGGTGGGTTATCAGCGATTTTTGAAAACCAAGCATGCAATAGGAATACATACATCATATTATTTCAATGGAAATTTACCCGGCTTTAATTTTCCTGACTCAGAGTTTAGGGGTATTAAAGTAGCGCCCTATTATCGATACTATGAAAAACGTAATGAGAGAAAAAGCAGTTTTATAGAAGTAAAGTTTATTACTGGATATTTTGACTTTCATAAGCTTTATTATGCCTGGAAAGTAGATAGCAGAGATGGTGATTATGCTTCTGTACAATTCTCTAGTTATGGTTTCGGAGCAGGATTTGGATGGTCAACTTTATTACCAAGGAGTAAGCACATAATTTTAACTATTTCGGGAGGGTTCCAGGTTTTTCCTACACATGTACCACGTACCATTGAACATCCAGGATATGGCACGTTATATGTAAAAGACTTAGCTTGGTATATCGTTGGGCCAGGAAGCGGAGTGGAATTTAAAATTTCTATTGGAGGAATATTTTAGGTTTATTACAACCAAAATAATGTATTGATTTGGACTATTCATTTTCCAGATTTAACCCGGATTATGCGTTAGAACTTCGTTATGAGAGGTGTAAGTACGATAAAATATGACTTTTTGAAATCAATGCATAGCACCGCTATGGTGAGGTTTCAAAAAGTAGCGAAGCGCTATATTTTGAAGTAATTACAGCTAGGAATAGATTTTCTAATGCATATTCCGGGTTTAACCATCTTGTTCTCTATTTCAAAACGAATTCCATATCAAATATAGTGGTAAATTCTTTCTTAAGAATTTGATGTACCTCTTCAATATCAATTTTGCGTCCAAGCTCTTTTTCCAGGGATGTTACGGATTTTCCCTGAATTCCACATGGCACAATATATCCAAAATAATCCAAATCGGTATTAATGTTAAACGCAAATCCATGCATGCTAACCCAATGACTTGTTCGTACTCCAATGGCACTTATTTTTCTGGCGTTAACCGGGCTTTCGGCATCAAGCCAAACTCCTGTTGCTCCCTCCGATCGTGTTGCCACAATATTGTAATGTTGTAGTGTGCGAATTATTACTTCCTCTAATCCGTTGATGTAGTTTTTTATTGAAACTCCAAAATTATCCAGATCAAGTATGGGGTAGCCAACAATTTGTCCCGGGCCATGATAAGTAATATCACCACCACGATTTATTTTGTAAAGTGCAGCCCCTTTGCTTTTCAAAAAATCTTCGCTGATAAGCAGGTTTTCTAATTTGCCACTTTTCCCAATCGTGTAAACATGTGGATGCTCGCAAAAGATAAGATAATTATGAGATTCCTCCTGTAACTCAGCCTTTCTGTTCCTCTCCTTAATGGATACAATTTCATCAAACAAAGTTTCTTGGTAATCCCAGGCTTCCTTGTAGTCAATTAGGCCAATGTTTTTAAATATTACTTTCTTATTCATTGAATTTTATTCTTCAATTCTAGTTTCGTCAAATACCAACGTGCTTCTCAGCTCTATACGATGACCTTACCAATGGACTACTTTCCACAAATCTAAATCCCAATTCTAAACCAAATTTTTTGTAAACTTCAAACTGCTCAGGACTAACATATTCTTTAACCATCAAATGCTTTTTTGTGGGTTGTAAATATTGACCAATGGTTACAACCTGAACATCTGCATTACGCATATCTTTCAGCGTTTCAATGACCTCCTCTTGCGTTTCACCTAGCCCAACCATAATTCCTGATTTTGTAACTACACCTGTTCCGGCAATTATTTTAAGGGTGCGCAAACTAATGTCATATTTAGCTCTGCTTCTTGCCCAGGGAGTTATTCTTCTAACTGTTTCCAGATTGTGAGAAACAACATCCTGTCCTGCAGTACATACCTTTTTAATTAGCTCCTCTCTACCATCAAAATCGGGTATTAGAGTTTCAATTGTTGTTTTTGGGCTTTCCTTTTTTATTTCCTGTACTGTATTAATCCATATATGTGCTCCCAAATCATCAAGATCATCACGGTCAACCGAAGTTAATACGCAATGTTTTAGTTTCATAAGTACTACTGAGTTTGCAACCCGCTTTGGTTCTTGGGTATCAACGGGTAATGGTCTCCCTGTTTTTACATTGCAAAATCCACACGATCGCGTACAAATGTCACCCAATATCATTAACGTTGCAGTCCCTCTTCCCCAGCATTCATCCATATTTGGACAATGACCGCTTGTGCATATGGTATGGAGTTTATTATCTTCAACAATTTCCCTTACTAATCTATATTCTTTTCCCGATGGAATTTTGCTTTTTAGCCATTTGGGCTTTCTTAATATCTTTTCCAATTTTATACTTCTTTAATTATCCAAATTGCTCCACAAAAACCTAAAAAAATTCTTTGTGTATAAAATTTTACCCTATCTGTTTCATCGGCAAAATTATACAAAATACACCAACAACTCACTAAATTTGGGCTCTTTCATAGAAGTGTGTTGGTTAGTAATTTAGAATCGTTTTAAAGTCGAAAATACTTAATTTTGAGGGTTGATATTAAAAGCTAAGGAATTGTAAATTCCAAAATCAAACCAAATTAATTAATAACCATCATGAAACAATTTTTTATTATTTCAATTAAAGCTATTGTAATGCTTGTGTTGGTAGCTGTTACTCCACAGTTGAATGCGCAGAAAGTAGCTTTGGAAAATAACTGGGGAAAACAAGGGGCAACTCTACTGGAGCAAAATTCTCAGGGTGTAACTCTAAATTTTAGTGTTCAGGATTACTTGCTTTCAGAAACTTCAGTTGAACGAGAGGTGATGAATACCATTACAACCAACGGGGTGTTGCTGCAAAACTCCGAAGGTGCGCCTAACGTACCAGGGTTTAGTTAGTATATTGCTATTCCACAAGGTGCAGTAGCAAAAGCAAGAGTTATCCGAAAACAAACTCAAAGGGTTGATGATATATCTATTGCGCCTGCTCCTCGGATTCCTTTTGATACAGAAAAGGGCCCATTATCGTATAAAAAGGATCAGGGTATTTATGCAAAAAACAGTTTCTATCCCGAGAATATTATTCAGGTTTCGGAACCAATGAAAATCAGGGGTGTTGATGTTGTATTAATTGGAGTAAGCCCATTTCAGTATAATCCTGTGACTAAAGAATTACTAATACATCAGGATATTGAAATTGAAATTACCTTTGAAGGAGGAAATGGACAATTTGGTGATAACAGGCTTAGAAGCCGTTGGTGGGATCCAATTGTACGTGATGCAGTAATAAATGAAGCATCAATCCCAACAAAAAAAGTTAGCAGTTCTACCCGTACTCAAACAGGATGTGAATATATAATTATTGTTCCCGATGATCCTTCTTTTCTTTCGTGGGCCGACTCAATTCGTGTTTTTAGGCTTAAACAAGGTATTACAACACAAATTTTTACAACTACAGAAATAGGTGGTAATACCACAACTGCCATTGAAAACTTTATTGATAATGCCTACAATACCTGGGATATACCACCTGCTGCTGCACTTTTAATGGCTGATTATGGTACTGCCGGTAATACAATTACTTCCCCAGTTTGGGATAACTATTGTATTTCTGATAACTTCTATGCAGATGTTGATGGCGATATGATGCCCGATGTTGTGATGGCTCGTATGACAGCTCAAAACAATACACATCTGGAAACGATGGTCACAAAATTCCTAAACTATGAAAGGAATCCTCCAACAAATCCGGGTTTCTATGATAATCCGATAACAGCCATGGGATGGCAAACTGAGCGCTGGTTCCAAATTTGCTCGGAGGTAATTGCTGGTTTCTTCGAAAATTCGTTGGGTAAATCTCCTGTTCGTGAAAATGCTATTTACAGCGGAAGCCCTAGTAATGGCATATGGTCAACTGCTACAAATACACAAACAGTACTTGATTATTTTGGTGAAAACGGTTTGGGTTATATCCCTGATTCACCCAACTATCTTACCGATTGGGGTGGTAATGCTACTCGAATAAATAATGATATTAATAGTGGTGCATTTATCCTTCAACACCGTGATCATGGTAATGAAACAGGTTGGGGTGAGCCATCGTATAATTCTGGCAGTATTGATGGATTAACAAATTCAGATTTGGTATATGTTTTTTCATGTAACTGCCTTACCGGAAAATTTAATATTACAGGCGAATGCTTTGCTGAAAAATTTCATAGATATAAATATAATGGAAATAATTCGGGAGCTCTTGGTATAATGGCGGCTACTGAAGTTTCATATTCATTTGTAAATGATACTTACACATGGGGAATATATGATAATATGTGGACCGATTTTATGCCCGATTATGGTACTACTCCTGAAAGTAGAGGAGCACTTCCTGCATTTGGTGTTGCAGCTGGAAAATATTTCTTGCAACAATCCTCATGGCCATATAACACAAGTAATAAGGAGGTTACCTATTACCTGTTCCATCACCACGGTGATGCATTTTCGGTTCTCTACACGGAAGTTCCTCAGAATATTACAGCAATTCATGATGACATAATACTTAGTGGATTAGATTTCTTTACAATACAAGCAAATAGCGGATCAACAATATGTTTAACTGTAGGTGAAGATATAATTGCTTTGGCAGAGGGAACCGGATCACCTGTTGATATACCAATAGCCCCACAGGAACCAGGCGTTATAGTAGATATTGTAATTACGTTGCAAGATCACTACCGTTATGAAACTCAGGTTAGTGTTATTCCTCCCGATGGTCCATATTGCATGTATGCAGATGATGTAATGAATGATACACTTGGAAATGGTAATAATAAAGCAGAATTTGATGAAGAAATTCTTTATTCACTCACAATGAAAAATTTGGGGAGCGAAGACGCCATAGGTGTTGATGTTACTTTATCATCCGATGAATGGGTAACTTTTATTGATGATGTGGAAAATTATGATACAATACTGATGAATGGTATGGTGACTCGTGATTTTGGATTTAAATTGCATATTAGTGATGGAATCCCTGATCAGCATCAGCTAGATTTTAATGTATTAGCTTGTGATGAACATGATTCTACATGGACAAGCACCTTTTCTACAATAGTAAATGCTCCAACAATAACACCTGGAATATTAACCATTGACGATTCTCAATCCGGCGATAATAATGGCCGACTTGATCCGGGCGAAACTGTAGACATGAAATTTAAGGTTACGAATACCGGACATTGTATTATTAAGGATGTGGAATGCAACTTAACACCTTATAATCCTTATATTACTGTAAACTCGGGAACCCAAGTTATTTCAACTCTTGGATTTTTTGGCGCATCATATGCTATATTTAATGTAACCGTTGCTGATGATGCTCCTAATGCCATAATTGCAGAGATGTTATTTAATGCATCAGCAGCAGGTTATTCCGTTTATCAGACCTATTATCCAAAAATTGGCATGTTCCTCGAAGACTGGGAAACAGGCGATTTTAGTAAATACAACTGGCAATCGGCCGGAAACGAGCCATGGGAAATTACTAGTTGGTATCCATATGAGGGTGATTTTCATGCACGTTCGGGTGTAATTGGTGATAACAAAACATCAGAATTTAAAATTACTTATAATGTAATGGCAAGTGATAGTATTAAATTTTGGAAAAAAATTTCCAGTGAGCCTGATTTTGATAAACTTATATTCTATATAGATAATACAGAAATAGCAAGTTGGTCAGGGGCAGAAAGCTGGACACATGAGTCATTCCCGGTTTCTTCCGGAAATCATACTTTCAAATGGGTTTATTCGAAAGATTACGGTGGTGTT
Organism: Bacteroidota bacterium; assembly: GCA_013203805.1. Lineage (GTDB taxonomy): Bacteria > Bacteroidota > Bacteroidia > Bacteroidales > F082. The sequence goes on from JABMPH010000449.1 coordinate 10,975, forward strand.
GCCGGTTTAGACTGTGCATGGGTAGATTATATTGAGCTTCCAACAATGCTGGTTACAACATTATTTGCCGGGCCAGATGATCAAACTTGTGAAGAAAGTGAGTTTCAATGTATGGGATCTGCCACAAATTACACAAATATACTTTGGCTAACATCCGGTGATGGAACCTTTGATTTTGAAACAATTCTTCATCCAAAGTATACAGCAGGGCCTCAGGATATTATCAATGGCGATGTTACACTCACACTTACAATTATTGATGCTGCTGGAGACGACTATGAAGATAGTATGAATTTAACACTTATTGGTGGCCCAGATGCTCCAGAAATGCCGTTGGGTCCAGATTATGTTGATGTTTACCAGGTTTTTGAAACAGAGTATGCTGTAAATAAAGTAAGTTCTGCAACAAGTTATACCTGGATGATTGATCCCATTGATGCTGGTATAATAATAAGTATTGATACTTCTGCAATTGTTCAGTGGAATACATCATATATGGGTGAAGCTTTGTTATCTGTTTATGCAGCTAATCAATGTAGTGATGGTGATGCGTCAGAAGTATTGACAATTATAGTTGATAATACTGTAGGGATTGGAAAAAATATTGGAGAGCCAATACAAATTAATGTACTGCCCAACCCTAATGATGGGATGTTTAAACTTGAGATTAGCTCAGATAGTGATGATCCAGTTTCGATTACAATGGTAAATTATCTTGGATCTCAAATATTTAGAAAAGAGAAAGTTGCTGCTAATAACGGCTGGGTTTATCAATTTGAGAATAAAGAACTACCGGTGGGAGTTTATATTATTTCAATTGAGCAAGGTGATTCCAGATACAGTCGTAAAGTTCTAATTGGAAGATAGTACTAACATAAAATAATTTAAGGCCCGGATATGTAAGTTGCATTTTCGGGCTTTTTTATGATCAATAGTTTTCAATAATAATTAATCAGTATATTCAAACCAACCAAATTAATTATTTTTGTGTCCTACATAAACAAACCGTACTGAAATGCAGAAACTTACTATTATAGTTATCCTAATATCACTTTTTTCAATATCAATATGTTCAGGCCAAAATTCTAATGATTCGGATTATGTTTCAGGAGAGGTACTCGTGCAATTGAATAACAAATCGGATTTACCAATAATTCTGAACAATTATAGTCTCAATCAAAAGGAAGTTATCTCCCAAAGGTTCAATATTTATTTACTTACATTCGATAATACCAGAAATTCGAATTCCGCAATCATTAAGATGTTGGCAGCTGATAGATCTATCGCAAATGTTCAAAATAATCACAATATGAGTTTAAGAGGTAGTGATGAAACCATGCCAAACGATTCACTATTTGATAACCAATGGTCGTTACACAACACCGGACAAAATAATGGAGTTGTTGGAGCTGATATTGATGCTCCTCTAGCCTGGGATTTTACTGTTGGTGGAACTACCGCTTTGGGTGATACAATAGTTGTTGCTATTATTGATGGTGGTACTGATTTGAATCATGAAGACCTGAATTTTTGGAAAAACCATGCAGAGATTCCAAATAATAATATTGATGATGATAATAATGGCTATATAGATGATTATGATGGGTGGAATGCATATAACAACAGTGGTTCAATTCCTGCAAATGTTCATGGTGTTCATGTATGTGGGATTGCCGGGGCTATTGGCAATAATGAAATTGGGATAGCCGGTGTGAATTGGAATGTAAAAACTCTGCCCATTGCTGGCGAATCGAATTACGAATCGATAGTTGTTAAGGCTTTATCGTATATTTATGTAGTTCGTGAGCGTTATGATCAAACCAATGGTGCCGAAGGGGCCTTTGTTGTTGCTCAAAATAATTCGTTTGGTGTTGATAATGGACAACCTGCGAATTACTCAATTTGGGAAGCTATGTATGATTCGTTGGGACAATTGGGTATACTAAGTATGGGTGCCACAGCTAATAGAGCCTGGGATATTGACGAAGTTGGTGATGTTCCAACAGCATTTACAACTGATTATATGATTTCTGTTACCAATACAACTAATCAGGATAAGCTTTTTCCAGCTGCGGGATGGGGAAAAACTACTATTGATCTTGGAGCTCCGGGGACTTCTATTCTATCGTTGGGTTTAAACAATACATATCGAACAAGTTCCGGAACATCAATGGCTACTCCACATGTTACAGGAGCTGCCGCTTTGCTTATGGCTGTTGCTGATTCATCATTCATTATAAATTATAAGAATAACCCCGCTGTGGGAGCTCTTTTTATTAAAGATTATTTACTTGAAGGAGCTGAAACATTACCTGATCTCGAAGGAAGAACAGTGTCGGAGGGACGGCTTAATATATTTAACTCTATCCAGCTATTAAATAATCAACAAGACTTTAGCACAAGTAGAGACTCGATTTATAAAGAAATGTCAATATTTCACAATGTGGATGATACATTGATTATTAAAAATACAAGTTTTGATACACTACAATATGAACTAACAATTCCAAATCAGCCAAATTGGATAAGTCTTTCGCAATATCAGGGTCAATTGTTGGCACGTGAGTCGGATACAATTTTTCTAACTTTTGACACCTATGACATTGATACTGGTAGTCATTATTGCATTATTCAAATTGATGGATATAATATTGATCTAAAAGAAATACCTGTTGAATTATTTGTTTATGATTATACTGGCATTGAAGATATTCTGCAGACCTCATCTGTAAAGGTATTTCCAAATCCTACTAGATCTTCTGTTGAGTTTAAACTAAATATTGCTATTCAGGGTGATATCAAGATTGAAATTTATGACCAGTATGGTAAATTTGTTTTTGTAGATAATCGGTCAGATTCTTCAGGTGATTTCAATTTGACATGGAATAGTAATTCACATAATAGCGGATTATATTTTTATCGGATCCTGTTTAATAATAATCAAGTATCTTCCGGCAAGATAGTTAAGCTATAGATACATCGATAAATGAAAATAGAAAGGTATTGTATCAGTACCATACCTTTCTTTTAAGTAAAATATTTTCATAGAATCCAATTGTGCAATATAGCAATTTGTATTTAATAAACAACACATTATACTTGAGTTTAGAGAAAAACACTGGCTATTTTTATTCAGTAAAAATACCAGTAAAATGTAAAAATAATTGCTGTGAATGAAATAACAGGTTAAGTAAGATTATTACATTTGCTGAATATTAATATCAAAAAAATGGATAAGCTATTTAGAAAAGATGCATTTAACTATCATGCCTTAGGGCGTCCTGGTAAAATTGAAGTAGTCCCCACAAAACCTTATCAAACGCAACGAGATCTATCGCTTGCATATACCCCAGGGGTGGCCGACCCTTGTCTTGCAATATATGAAAACAAGGATGATGTATATAAATATACAGCCAAAGGAAACTTAGTGGCAGTTATCTCAAACGGCACTGCTGTTCTAGGCCTGGGAGATATTGGCCCAGAAGCTGGTAAACCTGTAATGGAAGGCAAGGGCCTTCTCTTCAAAATATTTGCTGATATTGATGTTTTTGATATTGAAATAGGGACAGAAGATGTTGAAGCTTTTATAGCAACAGTAAAAAATATTTCACCAACGTTTGGAGGGATTAATCTAGAAGATATAAAAGCTCCTGAAGCTTTTGAAATTGAAAGACGATTAAAAGAAGAGTTAGATATTCCAGTAATGCATGATGACCAACATGGAACTGCCATTATATCGGCTGCAGCATTATTGAATGCATTAGAAATAACCAAAAAAAAAATCGAAGATGTTCGTATTGTAATAAGTGGAGCTGGTGCTGCTGCCATCTCTTGCACTCGCTTGTATAAAGCTTTTGGCGCCTCTGCTAAGAATATTGTCATGATTGATAGTAAAGGTGTAATTCGTAATGACAGAGAAAATCTATCTCCCGAAAAACTAGAATTTGCGAGTGACCGAAAAATTGATACGCTGGACGAAGCTATGGTTGATGCAGATGTTTTTGTAGGGCTTTCTGTTGCCGATGTGGTCAAGCCAGCTATGTTAATCTCGATGGCAAATGACCCAATTGTTTTTGCAATGGCAAACCCCGATCCAGAAATTGATTATAATTTAGCAATTAGTACAAGAAAAGATATTATAATGGCTACCGGAAGATCCGATCATCCTAATCAGGTCAATAATGTTTTAGGCTTTCCTTATATTTTTAGAGGAGCATTAGACGTAAGAGCTACTAAAATAAATGAAGAGATGAAAATGGCCGCGGTTAAAGCTTTGGC
>JABMPH010000450.1 GCA_013203805.1 Bacteroidota bacterium
CAATCATTCAACCCAATATAATTTGGGAGAATGCAGAGGGAAATCTTAATAAATACACTAAAATGATTTTGGAAACGGAATCAACCGATGTAATTATTTTGCCTGAAATGTTTACCACAGGTTTTTCAATGAATCCGGAAATGCTGAAAGAGAAAATGGATGGGCAATCCGTTCTGTGGATGAAAGAATTGGCAAAAGAAAAGAATGCCGTTGTAACAGAGAGTTTAATTATTGAAGAGAATGATAAAATAGTTAACCGCTGTTTATGGGTTTTCCCCGATGGTAAAATTAAGAAATACGACAAGCGCCATTTGTATACAATGGGGAAGGAGCACCTCCATTATTCGTTAGGAAAAGAAAAATTAGTTGTTGAATACAAAAGCTGGCGATTTTGCCCGTTAATTTGTTACGATCTCCGTTTTCCGGTGTGGAGCCGCAATCAGGAAAACTACGATGTGCTAATTTATATGGCCAACTGGCCAGCGCCGCGCCACCATGTTTGGAAAAATTTATTGGTAGCGCGTGCAATCGAAAATCAATCGTACTGTTTTGGTGTAAATCGAATAGGAATAGACGGAACCGGACTAAAATATTCGGGTGATTCTGTATTGGTTTCACCAAAAGGTTTCGCCGATTTTATTGGTGAAAAAGAGGCCATTCAAACTTTTGAAATATCGTATTCCGAACTTCATAATTTTCGCAAAAGTTTTCCTCTGTTGGAAGACAGAGATGAGTTTCAAATTATTTAGTACAAATTAAATCTCACCTTGGTTGTATTCAATTAGTTAGATAAACGATATAATAATTTGTTTTTATCCTGCTACATGTGCCGCTTGCTCATTTTATTCAAAATTATATAATCAAACAAAAGTCTTATAACTAAGCACTTAGTTGTGTATCTATCAGGAATACAGTTTGGTATGATGTTTGTTAATTGATAACTAAATACTTAGTTAATAAACTAAGTGTTTAGTTATATTTTTGTTTAGTGCTAAAGAATATATTCTTTATAAAAAATAGAATTATGAATCATACTCAAAAAATAACACAAGGAATATAATTTTTCACAAAAAGAACATGTAGGTTTTGTTAAACAGGACATAAAATTAGGCAGGTAAAGTTGAATAATAAAGAACTGTATTGGATTGAATTTTAATTATTAATAAATAAGAAAATCATGGAACTAAAAAAAACAAAAAAGCAAACCTCGAAGAGAAAAAGAATCTGTTTTTTCTGCTCGGTTTAGTGGTTGCACTTGGAATTACTTTGTTGGCATTTGAATGGACTTCGAAACCAATTCAGGTTTCATCGCTTGGAACTACGGAATCGATAAATATTGAAGAGGAAATTATTCCTATTACGCGAGTAAAGGAAGTAGTACCACCTCCACCACCTCCGCCGATAAAAGTTGTTGAAGTTTTAAATATTGTCGAAGATGATGTAGTAATTGATGAAGAATTAGAATTGGAAAATACCGATGCTGATGAGCTGACGATGATTGATGTTCAACCGGTAATTGGAATGGAAGAAGAGGAAGAAGAAGAGGATAAAATTTATTTTAATATAATTGAAGAACCGGCAGAGTTTCCGGGAGGGGATAAAGCATTATATAATTTTATCAGCAAATCGGTAAATTATCCTGTTATAGCCCAAGAGAACGGGATACAAGGTAAAGTATATGTAAAATTTGTGGTTAACGAAACAGGGAAAGTTGGTAATGCCGAGATTCTCCGTGGAGTTGATCAGTCGTTGGATAAAGAAGCTTTACGTGTAATTAATAGTCTTCCAAGTTTTAAACCTGGGAAACAACGAGGCAGGTCGGTAAAAGTGTTTTATAATGCTGTGATTTATTTTCAATTACAATAATTTTTAAAAACTAAAACAATGAAAATGATGAGATCAACTATTTTTTTGATATGCTTGCTTGTACTATTTGTTTTTCAAACAGAAGCACAAGAGAATAATAAGGAAGTGTTTTTTGAAGTAGAAGATATGCCAGAGTTCTAGGGAGGAGACCTTGCGTTAAGAAAGTATATTGCAAACTAAATATTCAGTATAAAAACCTGATAAACAAGGCGATAAAAAATATATTGCAAGTTAACTAAGTTTTTAGTTTGAAAACTAAAAACTTAGTTATAAGTTTGTGTCGGATATCCAAAGTGAATTGTAAACGTAAGTTTACGTAAGAATTTTATATTAATATTTATTAAAATTATTATCATGAAAACATTAAAAATTATTATTCCAATACTTGTATTATGTGTAGTTTGTATTATTCCATCTCAGGCACAGGAAAATAAAAATAATGACAATGTCTATAAAATAGTGGAAGATATGCCTGTATATCCGGGAGGCGATGAAGAACTACGTAAAGATATTGCCAAATATGTTAAATATCCTGAAGAGGCTCGTAAACAAGGAATATCAGGGAAAGTATATATTACTTTTGTTGTAGACGAAAAGGGGAAAATTATTAATACTTTTAAAGCCCTTTAGAAAATATATTTGATAAAGAGTTTTGCCTGTCCATTCGC
>JABMPH010000040.1 GCA_013203805.1 Bacteroidota bacterium
GAATTGCACCGGAGTTGTACCAAGCAAATTATTCACTAGCTAAGGCATCTGAACTTATTGCAGAATTTGAACAAATATTTTTTCAGAATGCTGGGGAAATTATTGAAAACTGTATCAAACACTTGGATGAGGAGTAAGGGAAAATCCTCATTATTAAAGATAGTATAATATTAATGAGTAAATGTAGACGTTATAGTTCCATTTAGTATACTTATATGACATCTACCCATATGGGCGAAATCCGATATTAACACATAGGAACAAACAAAATGTATAAACATTATTTGACAATTGGAATTTTATTAGTTAATTTTTTGTATTCTGGATTTAATGAGGTGGTTGGCAATAACCTAAGTCTTACAAAATATACATTCAGTGAGTTTAAGTCTGATTTTGCTACGCTGATGAGATTTACATGTATCTACGATGCTGATTTTGGAATCCCCTATAAAACAGTTCTTATCTTGGATGTAAAACAATCCTCTTATGTATTGTTAAAGAGTTCTGATGGGGCATATCAATTACAGGTAAATGCAAATAATTTTGACAGGTTTAGAAAATGTTTTATAGGTCATGATGCGATGTATTTTCTAGATGGTTTTCCTGTCAAGTATTTTAAGGTAAAAACTGAAGCTGAAACAAATGACATTGAATTTTCTAACTATCCAGGTGGTTCACCAATGGGCGCTTCTTCAAAATTTTCTACACTAATATATTATGCATATTCACATCATATTGATGGTAATAAGAAGTACGTTTTACTGGGTACGCATAATAATTATGATCCAGCAGTACGAAATGATCTCAATGTATTGGTAGGCTGGGTATTATATGAGAAAAAAGATCAAAAACAAAATGTCGTACTATGGAACACAAATATTGGGATTCGTCCAACAATTTCGGACAATTTGGATCTACAACCATTTGTATTTAATACAGATTCTCGAGCATATAAAAGTGCTGTCGATTACTATTCCTCTGGTAAAAAACCAAAAAGTAAGTATCTCTTAGTAAATCAAAGTGGTATTAATAATTATCAGGAGAGGTATATTACAGAAAATGGTGGGTTGAATAGATGGTTGCCAATGTACTTGGTACCCACATCTCCCTCATATGCGCTTAGAATTGGTGTGGTTGAAAAGGAGGCTGTGGTAAAACAAGCACTCGACAAATTCCTTTTGGCTGAAAAAATGCAAATAGTATTTGTCTTAGATGCGACAAATAGTATGCGATTTGTATGGGACAATTTAGGTGGCGTTTTGAATAAAATTTTGGTAAATCTTGTTAATCCGGATGGTGAATTTAGTAACATTATTGGGGAAAATATTGTCCCTAAAATTAAACTATACTACTACAACAATACTCATCACTCAATGATGAATCAGAATAATTGGATATCTGATTTAAATGATTTAAAAACCTATGAACACAATATCGATGCCGTTCCAATAGTAGGGTCTCCAGGTGTAAGTCCTGACATATATGGTGCTATATCGCAAGTGGTAAACGATGTGGGCAACGATCCATCATATATCGTGGTGATAGGTGATGCTGGAGATAGTACCTATGCATCAATAAACAATAAAGCCAGGAATTTTTCTGAGACTCCGCTGTTTAAAAACTATATAGAAAATATGAAGAAATACATTCACCTCTCTGGTGTTCGATATGACAGTCAGCCAGAATTAAAGTATAATAATGATCCTGAAATGGCTCAATGGAAAACAGAGTATATAAGGGCATATGACGATTTTGCAACAAATTTCAATGTTATTGAAGAGATCACTCCATCATTTGACATCGATGGTACCGCAAATAGTATTTCGAAAAGTATTATAACTGAGCTCAAAAAAGCGCAGGACGTATTAGTTGCCGAGCTTCGTGATTCGATGACAGTTGAGATGACGGAATCAGAAATTGGGATTTTTGCTTGGGAGTACCTACAGACCATCAGGAATTTAAAACTAAGTGAGGGGAAAGGAACTTACTTCAAAGAAGGATATGTAAATATCCAAGACAAAAATGGTAATCAACTATACGAAATAGATGTACTGGTTGAACAAGGTAAACTGAGATTACTTAAAGAAGCTTGCCAAGAGTACAGAAATAATAGAGAAAAGCCAGAGCTTGACAGAACACTAAGAAGAGTCATTGCTGCATTTTTTGAAATGGATTGGCAGGATGTTGACGATGACTTTTTGACAGAAACTAATCTTGAGGATTTCTGGACTACAATTGTAGGAGACAAAGAAGTTGCAATGAGAATTGCACCGGAGTTGTACCAAGCAAATTATTCACTAGCTAAGGCATCTGAACTTATTGCAGAATTTGAACAAATATTTTTTCAGAATGCTGGGGAAATTATTGAAAACTGTATCAAACACTTGGATGAGGAGTATGGGAA
>JABMPH010000451.1 GCA_013203805.1 Bacteroidota bacterium
ACGATTAAGAAGCGTGTAGGTTTCATTTTAAACCCTCCTTTTGTTAGCTTCTGTTGTTGTTTCATATTTTTTGATTCCATGGTGGAATCGTTTTTAAAATTTTTTGAATGGGTCATTGGTTCACCACCACTAGAAATTCCATGGTTGATGTTTCACCAGGTGTGAGATCTTTTGAAATACTCCACTTGATATGACTGATCATTTCGGGTGTTGCTTCACGCTTAACCAGGATTCCCTTTGAATTCCTCACAGTGTAGTAAGGAGGCCATGACATGTAGGTACTGCCCTGATTCATCGAGAAGGTGATCTCAGTATCTTCACCTGTTGCACTCTTCGCGACATATGTCACACCTGCTGGAATTGGATCCACAATCTCAGGATTTTTCATCAAGCCATCACCAATATTTGAGGCAGTTAGCACATATTGCAACGTGTCTCCAGGGAAGTAGTTAATCAGAGTAGCATCTTTCTTTTCGGCTTCTGATAGGTTGATTTTTTGATCCAAGATATGGATGTCCAGCTTTGGAGTTCCTTGCCCCAATGCCACCGAAAGAGTCATAATGGCACATATTGCGTATTTTGATATACTGCCTAACACATCTTTCATTTTTCTCTCCTTCAGTTCTATTTGTCCAACACTCTGATATCTCTTTGCACCCTGTTTTCCTGATGCATTCAGAGTCGAATTTTTAACCGCTTCTGGTGTGAGAATTGTCACATCAGAATTGGATTTAATCATCTGACCAGTTGGATTTTGAACCGATGTTTTTCTAGTTTTCTGAGGACTAGTTTGACTACTGATTTTAGCATTCGCTCCAGCACATTCGTTCTCAGAGGATTTCAGCCAATTCACTTTTTTAGAAACAGATTTTCTCTCTCTCATGATTTGGCTACTGTATGTTTCGTTTCTCGTTCTCATATTCTCTTCCTTATATAAGTCAAAGTATGTGCCACCAGTAAAAGCATCACTTTATATACTGTTTTTATTGTATTTATGAGTGTTATTTCTAATGGTTTTATGGAGGGTCGATTTGACGTGTCACAATTTATTGACAAGATGTGGCATCATTAGCATATTTATATTACATCGCCATAAATGATGCCAAACATTGTCACATCAGATTTAAGCCATCTGAGGCCATTGCTGAGTAAGGATTTTAAGAATTATTGAATATCAATCTGATTCACTTTTGTGAATTTCTAATAAATTTTGCGTTGTGCAAATCCAGAGAAATATTTGGAGTAAAAGCATATTTTTATCTCTTAATTTAATCCATATTTGGGGATTCAAATACTCAGTTGTGATGTATTTAAATTGTGGAAGTATGTTAAAATGAGGATAATATTCCTCAACATGCCTTGGTCTAATCTGGTTATTTTTGAGTTGGTATTAAGTAGATTTTTTGTGCTGATATTGCATGCTATATTTATTTGTTGCCATTAGCATTTTAATGATAAATTTTTTGCACTCGGATTTGCTGCCTTATATTTATGAGAAATTCTGTCATTATTTTCAATCCCGGGAGGAAAAACACCTATATGGGAGGACCACTAGGTAGTATTCTATTGGCCATGTTTAGAGATATCAATCTTCTATAGCTGAATTTAATGTATATAGTCCTTTCCATGCACATTTGGGATTATTTTACTATCCTTCATGATCCACAATCCTGCCACTTCGGCACTTCTCAGGCACCCTCCTATCGCTTTAAATCACTCAGAATCAAACAAAAATAATTCCAATAATTTTTATAATATCTAAATAATACTCAATTTAATAACCTTCTTTAAACAGTTTTATTTATTTGCACTTCGTAATAATTGCTTTTATGTAAGTAACGTTAGTATTATTACCATACTTACCAAATCTTTTTCGCACTCGCTTCACAATCTCTCAATACCACAATTTGTAGCCGCGACTTGGAACTTTTGTTTTTATGATGTAGATTTAGAAGTCCCCATCTATTTTTCCTTCACCATTATTTTTTTTAAGCTGTTATTGAGCTCCGTTCTCCCAGCATGTAATCCTTCATCCAAAGTTCTACGTTCCTCTAGACGTGCTTGTTTTACCCCATACCCTCTAGACCACAGACGATCTTATTTTGGTTGAAATTAGTATTTCTGAGATATTTAAGTCTGTATATCATTATGATATTATATTATATCGAAACCTGCTCCATTTTCAACTTCAATCGCAGAGTACTATCTTTTGTATATACTTATAATACAATGAGTTAGGATATCCATGAACCCATTGGCATGGCTATTGAGACTCTAGTTACCTTATTGACGCAACAAAACGTTGAGGAGAGCGAATGACAAGAGAGGGTAAAAAGTTCGATCCAGGCATGAATATTCCGCCCGTATCAAGTCTTTTTTAACCCGAGATTTCAGCCCTCCCCCTCTGTTTTGAGTCAGCTTCCTATATACTTAGTCAGATTTTATCGCATCGGATAATCTCCACTGACTAGCCC
>JABMPH010000452.1 GCA_013203805.1 Bacteroidota bacterium
GCTCTTTGCATTCCACTCCCTTTTTCATCCATTATTGTTTCCGTCCCGTCATCAATATATACCTTAACACTTTTGAAAAAATTTGTTGGTGAAATTCTTAACTCATTTACAGAACATCCCGAATACATTACTTTTATAGAACAATATGATACAACTTTTAATAATGATGCATCTAATTTAAAACAACAACTTAGAGATATTGAACAACGAACTCAGAATATTTTTCAAGAGCAGTTCGGGGCTGGCAATATTCACTTTCAATTTGAACCAATTTCACCAACAAATTTTTTCAAAAGTGTTAAGGTATATATTGATGACGGGACGGAAACAATAATGGATGAAAAAGGGAGTGGAATGCAAAGAGCCGTTGCATTGGCAATGGTTCAAGTCTATGCAGAAATAATAAGGCAGCAACCAGATACGGAATTGCAGAAACCATTGTATCTTTTTATTGATGAACCTGAAATTTGTATGCATCCCAAAGCACAGGAAAAATTATTTAACGCTTTACTCGAACTTTCAAGAAATAATCAAATTTTTATAGCTACACACTCGCCATATTTCCTCTCAAGCGAACATGTGAGTAATATGAATTTATTTATTTGCAGACCAGGTGCTGATGGTCCAGACATATCCAATATTTCTGCAAGTGGATTTTTTCCATGGAGTCCAACCTGGGGTGAAATTAATTATTTGGCTTTTGATATGCCAACAGTAGAACTTCATAACGAACTTTATGGTAGGCTTCAGGAATTGTCTGAAAAGTGGAGTCTTAGAGATTTTGATACTTACTTGGAAGGTCAAGGGATACCTAAAGATAAGTCTTGGACTGAAGAAAAAAAAGGAGTTGTTGGAGCAACATTCGATAGAACTTTAATGACTTTTATTCGAAATAAAATTCATCACCCGGAAAATGCGACAATGTTGGCATCGAATTATACCGCTCAAGAGTTGAAGGATTCTATTGATTCGATGATTGCGATTTTAAATTTAATTGAGAAATAATCAATAAGCAAAATAAAACATCAATATGAAAAGCCAACAAAATAAATATTTACATCAGGAATTTTGGGTGTTAACATTTGGAGCTGCATTCCAACATGCCAATATTTATAAGAGCGGTGTCGTAGATAAAGACCGAGCTAATTTTAAATTTATGCTTAGAGGATACATTGAAAATACAATAGTGCCTCAATACAAAAAAGCAGTAAATGAAGAGCAGCATATTGCAAATTTGATTTCAGTAGTTAGTTATAGCGAAAACTTCCACAAAATACTACAGAATGGTAAGATAAACATAGGTGTTGCACAGAAATTACTCAACCTCTTTTTTAAATACTTGTGGTGTATTAATGAAATAAAAACTCCGCCTCATTTTCCGGTGGACAGGTTAATTCAGAAAAATGCAATAAAAAATCAGCCAATAATTAGCTGGACTAAAATGACTAAGGTTGAAACATATATGCAGATTATTAACCAGGCAAGAGAAATTGCCAAAGAGCAACATCTAAGCCTTGCTAGTTGGGAATTGGATAATTATAGAAGAAGCGAACCATGAAATTCACTTAATCTCAATTAGAACAAGCCTTTATTTTGCTGTTTGGGGAAAGATGATTTGAGTATTATATTGAATTTAATGAATGAAATTTTATGTGTCGGTTTACAAATGCTAATGTTTTTGCAAGGTGCTTATTTTTAATGCTATAGATAGGCACCATAGACTACAAAATCAAATTTTGTTAATAAAATGTCCGATTTTTAATTAATAGACAATGGAATACAATCCCATTATTTTATATTGTTTTGCCGGGGAAGATATTTTACTTGAGAGCTTTTAGTTAATGATGATTGTACTATTGGAAGTATAAATACAAATGGAGATAGTTGTCGTTTTGGAACGGGGGATAGAAGTACTAATTAAATATCGCAAATAATGACTACATTTGCGACAAATAGTAATGTTGATGATATGTCTATTGGTACAGATGGTCAAATAGTTAAAAAAGTTAGGGATTATAAATCACAACGTCTGTTTTTTGTTGATGATTTTATAGCTATTGCAAATTATAAAGCAGTAAGTAAAGCACTTGAACGCCTGGTGGAAGATAGAGTGCTTATTCGTGTAGCCAATGGTATTTATGCACGTTATAAAGAAGATCCTGTTCTGGGAGTTATGCTGCCTACTACCGAACAAATTGCCAGAGCTATTGCTAAAAGAGATAAAGCCCGCATTATTCCAACTGGCGCTTATGCACTTAATGCACTTGGGTTATCAACTCAAATACCACTGAATGTAGTTTACCTCACCGATGGAACAGCTAGAAAGATAAAAGTCGGCAACCGAACGATACAGTTTAAAAAAACAACTCCGAAAAACCTTGCCGCAAAAGGGAAGATTAGCTCATTGGTTATTCAGGCATTAAAAACCATTGGAATTGATAAAGTTACGGAGGGCGAACGAAGAAAAATCCTGGAATTATTAAGAAGGGAAAAAACAACTGATCTGGAACATGATATCAGGCTGGCTCCTGAATGGATAAGAAAGATGATGAAAGAAGCCTTAACCAATACAAAAAAATAAAATTGAATGCAGAAATTTTACCAGCTTCCAAAAAGTGATAAGTTAAGGGTCTTTGAACAAATCTCAGCAAGAACTCCTTTGCCGGATTATGCAGTGGAAAAAGACTCGTGGGTGGTTCAAACAC
>JABMPH010000453.1 GCA_013203805.1 Bacteroidota bacterium
CCATAAAACCGGTACCACTTTTTGGCAAAAAAATATCTTTGCCACAAGTGATGTTAATTTAATTGATAGAGCAGAAGTTCGCGCTAATATCTTGGCATTCTCTCCCTATAGTTTTTCTGCTAAAAAATTAAATGATTGGTTAGAACCTTTGCTGGATATAGAAAAGTTAAATGTAATTTCTGAAGAAGAGCTATCAGGAAATACACATACTTCTGGTAATGGCAGAAGTATCACCTATGAAACTATTGAGCGGTTATCCCAAATTACTGTTGCTGAAGTATCTATTTTAATTTTTATTAGGAATCAACAAAATATTATTGATTCTTGTTATCGCCAATATATCAAAAGAGGTGGTAGCTTTTCGTTTAAAAATTATATTTATTCAGAAAACAAAGGCGCTGAGCGCCATCGATTCCCCGGTTTTTCATTTGAGCATTTTAAGTATGATGATGTAATAGAGCATTGCATTAAAAAGTTTGATAAAAAGCGAATAATCGTTAAAGCCTATGAAGATTTTGTTATTTCTAAACAAGATATTGTTGCTGATGTTTCTGAGGAATTAGGTGAGCAGTTAATAATAAATCAAGGTTCATCAAACAAATTAGTGAATCAAAGTTTAAGTAACTTTACAATTACTTTGTCGAGAATTACCAACCGTTTATTCAATCAAGATCCTATTTCAAGAAATTCAATTCTAGGGCTCAATTTCTTGCAACCAATACTCCATCGGCTTTATCTACTGATGGATAAGGCCTTACCTTCAAAACTGATTAATAAACCGTATATTTCCAAGGAACTTCAGTTAGAGATTAATCAGTATTATGCTTCGAGTAATAGTAGAACAGAAAAAATAACAGGGTTAGATTTAACCCGGTTAAACTATCCAAAACTTGAACAAAGTAAGCGTTCATGATTTTTATAATTAGGAACGTTAATATTGATAAGATAGCAAATGTCACATTTACCATGGATGGATAAGTTAATGCAAAATTTTCAGTTCAAAACATCATACCTTGCTCATATTGTAACAATTGGGATTGCTACCTTCCTGATTTATTCCAATACCTATGCAGTACCATTTTATTTTGATGATATAACATCGATAATTAATAGTGCCCAAACCTATCAGGGTGATTTGTCAGATATCTATAATCAATTTGGTAACCGATTTGTTGCTTATGCTAGCTTTCAGTTAAATTATAAATTAGATGGGCTGAATCTTTGGGGCTTTCACTTAACCAATATTATTGTACATTTACTGGCATCACTATCTGTTTATTTATTAGCCTTACAACTCTTTATCATAACCTCTCGCATTCAAAAGCAGGATCCAATTAATAAAGACATCCAATACATTTTTGCATTCATTACAGCTTTACTGTTTGCCGTTCATCCATTACAAATTCAGGCTGTTGCCTACATTGTGCAGCGTACAACGGCATTAGCAGCGCTCTTTTATATTAGTACAATGGTAAGTTATATTCAGTTTAGAACATCTAAATCAGCCTTGATTAAAGTGCTGATGATTGTGTTAACACTATTATTTCTTCTCTTGGCATTTTATACAAAGCAAAATACCTATACTCTTCCAGGGGCATTAGTCCTGATTGAATTTATTTTTATTTATCAGCTTTCAGAAAGAAATTATAAAGATTTACTCAAGCCGGGCATATTTTTTGTGGTTTTTTGTGTTCTTGGCCTTATCTATGTGCTCTTATTTAAACAGACTATTATCACCTTGTTATTTGCAGGCTCCAGGGAGACACCTGACTTTAGTCGTATCGTCTATTTTGAAACTCAGTTAGGAGTATTAGCGCTTTATTTAAAGTTATATTTATTAAATATTGGTCAACAGTTTGAGTATGTTTATACTCTTGAAGATGGAAAACTCATCAATAGTCTGGGTTATATCTTAAGTTATATTGCCTTAATCGGTTTTGCTTTCTGGCAAATCAAGCGAAATGCTATACTCGCATTTGCAATAATATTTTATTTCCTAGCCCATATTATTGAATCAGCAGTGATACCTATTTCAGACATTGTATTTGAACACCGTACTTATTTGCCCCACTTGGGTTTAAGTCTAATTGTAGCTTTTCTGTTA
>JABMPH010000454.1 GCA_013203805.1 Bacteroidota bacterium
CTCATTTACATCTTGGCTTATCTGCAACATATAATAATTTTGATGAGTTATCAGATAAAAATAACTTAAGATTTCATCGTATTCCAAGTAGTTTAAAAAGGGGCAGATCAACATTTGGTGGTAGTAAAATTTATTGGTTAACGGTAAAAATAACATTTCTATTTGAATATAAAAATTTCAATTATTTGATAAGCAGCGACTTCATCGAGTTAATTAAAAAATATTATACTTTATTACTTAAAGACACCAAACTAAAAAGTTATAAATTACTGTTAGTTCCAAACGATACGGATTTCTTTTCTAGGATTTTTATTAAAATATTCCGAGAATTGAATCGACCTACTATTTTGGTTTCACATGGAGGTATGCCTACCTTGTATGATAAATTTCTTGACAATAGGACTGATTTTATTTTTATGAGAAATGCAAAAGAAGTTGAAAGTTATATAAAAATGGGATATGATCCCAAGAAGTTTTTTATTACAGGTCATCCATTCTATAAAGTCCTCCCCAAGGCGTTTCGTTTTAATTTTGATGATGTTCTTATTATTACCAAGAGTGTGAATGGTGTCTGTCCATTAGACCAACCTCATTTGGAAGACAGAGGCAACATCATTATGTTTTTATATGCAATTCAGAATTCGCTGATAAAGCTTGGAATTTCAAAGGTAAGGTTAAGGCCTCATCCTTCTGAAAATGCTGATTGGTATTTAAGTTTTGTTGACCGCAAGTTTTTTCACATTGATAACGAATCACTTACAGATTCCTTAAAAAAATCAACTTTAGTAATTGGACCAACATCAACAGTTATTATTGATGCGATGGCGCACGCTGTCAATTATACGATTTTTGAACCTACCATCAATGGTAAATTACTTACAGGTTTTCCGGTAACACCACCTCTGGACGGTTCTGACCCGAGAATTCCTATAGCTAGAAATGAGGAAGAGTTATTGGCAATTCTTCAGAATCGCCAATGCATCGACATTTCTGTTTACAAAGAGTTTGCAGATCCAAATTTTGACATTTCCTTTATAAAAGAAATTCTTGATGACTGGCGTAAATAAGAATTATTCAAAGAATTACCTGAAAATCTATTTTTGGCGCTCACTCTCAATTGTTTCCGGGTTTCTTTCATTATTAATAGTTGTTCCACATTTATCAAATAATCAGGAATTATATGGGATTTATGCTTTTTGTATTTCTTTTCCATTGTATTTAACTTATGCCGATATTGGCTTTCTTGGAGCTGGCCAGAAGTATGCAGCAGAAGAATATGCCCGGGGAAATCGAAATGAGGAAATCAGAATTTTTGGATTTACCGGGGCTATTTTGCTCCTAATGGTTCTGCCTTTCTCAATAGTGATGATTTATTTTTCATTTAATCCTGAAATGGTCATTAATGGGTTAAGCGAGCAGGGACAAAAAATTGCTGGAAGTATCTTTATAATAATTGGGGTTGTAACACCTTTTCAGGTTATAATACAAAGGTTGGTACAATCGATATTAGTAATTCGAATTAAGGATTATATTTCAATGCGGATTGATATTGTATTTAATCTTATAAAAATTGTATCCGTATTTTTCTTTTTTGCAAAAGGCAAGTATCTAGTAGTTGAATATTTTCTTTTTACATCTATGATTACAGTATTAAGTTCTATAATTATTCTTGCTATTATAAAAAAACAAGAAAATTATGATTTTATAGAATTATTAAAGGCAATTCGATTTACGAAAAAGTATTTTTTAGTTACAAAAAAACTGGCTTTTAGTTCCATGTTTTTAACCATTGGTTGGTTGATATATTACGAATTGGATCTTATTGTAATTGGGAAATGGTTCGGGCCAACGGAAGTGGCTATATATGCTATTGGATTTACTTTTCTCAACTTTCTAAGAACTCTATGGAATACTGTATTTTCACCATATTCTCAACGATTTAACCATTTCGCTGGAAATGAAACTATGGTAGAAATTAAAAAATTGACCACTAAAATAATTGACTATACCTTTCCTTTATGTATATTAACCACACTCGTACTAATACTTGGATCTAAATACATTGTCTTATTTTGGGTGGGTCAAGAATATATTAATTCAATAATCATTCTACAACTTTTAATACTTGGAACAGGATTTGGATTTATCACACAGCCTGCCAATTATTATTTTATGGCCAAAACAAAGTATAACTTCATTTATTTAGGAGCTATTATTTTACCCAGTGTCTTTTTTATTGGAGTTATCTCCTTAACACCAACAATGGGAATTTCAGCATTTGCCCTTTCAAAATCGGCTGCAATGTTTGCTGGTTTTTTCATTTCAATTATTGGGCTTACAACTATTATTAATCCAATGAAATTAATGAGTAAATGGATTCTTAATTTGATGGTGATTTCTGGTTCTCTTATACTCTTTTTACCAAATCTATTAGCTTTAATCTTCAAAATTCAAAATAAAAACTCTTTACAGCTCGGACTCCTAATTTTGCTGTTAATAGGGATCATTGTATTTTTCTATTTTATAACTTTGCTTACGAAAAAACAGCAAAGAAATGATTTGAAAATCATCTTTAATAAA
>JABMPH010000455.1 GCA_013203805.1 Bacteroidota bacterium
GATAAAGTCTGATTTTACCTCGCTTAGCTTTTTTTGTTTTTGGATATAGTACAGAGTTGTTCCAAAAGTTATGAGAATAATAATTGTGAATATTAGAGAGCCAAGAACAAGAATATAAACATTACCATAAATATGTGAGTTTTTCCCTGGGAAATCAATTATCAGGAATAGACCTTTCGTGAAGATATCTCTAGGGAATACTTCTGTTTTGTATTGTTGAGGTAGGAGCAATGTATCATCATTTGAAGAAAAAATGGAGGTGATACTATCGTTATTTTCTTTAATAACCTGATAATCAAAATCCAGATTAATGCCATTGTTTAATAATGCAGATGCAATAACACCTTTGTATTTTTTCATTCTATCGCTTAAGTAAACAAGATTTTCATCAAAACTGTATTCCATAACCCACTGCTCAATGTTTTCATTAAAAACCTTTAGTTTATGTTTTACCAGCTTTTCCTTTGCAACTAATAGCTCAACTTCATGGTGTTTCATTATTTTTTCAATGGAGTCTTCAATTTTTAATTTAATTATATAATTTTTGTCAATATCCTTGTCAAAAATTACATTTTGATTAGTGCTATATTTATAGGTAAAAATTCCGTTTGAGCTATCCAAAACAATTAAATTGTTGTTAACTCTAATTTCATTAGGTGTACGGATAATAATATTCTCATGGTTCAACAATGAATCACCTAAATAATGTGTATGGTGATTATTTGGGGCTTCTTGTATGGATCTTATTCTCTTAACCTGTTCTATTTCAGCTAAATTCTCAGTAATGTCTTTTAATTCGTCAAAAGAAAATGAAATATCAATATCAGGTTCTGGAAGTTCAATCCTTTCATCAATAAACTCAAAAACATTTCTTTGTTCAACTTTCTGAAGCGCCGATTTCATTGAATCATAAACTAACTGATCAAATTTTGCCCTTTCTGTTTCAATGGCATATTTTATCCATAATCCCTGAATGATAATTAAACCAAACAAACTAAGAAACATTAATATAATGATTATTTGAAATCGTTTTTTCATTTGAAATCCCCATTTATTGTCAAAAGTAATTAATAGTAATTTGTAATTTTTTAACTTTAACCTTTCTTTAACCTTTTTTAACCGGTGTTAACCATTGTATTAATGTTTCAAAGATACTTTTGTGTCAGTAAACTTTTAAAACTATAAAGATGAAAAAAATAATTATTAATTCGGCAATTGCTATAATTGCCTTTGCTATCATTTTCCCAATCACGGCCTTTTGTCAGGAAAAAAAGGAAAAGAAAGTACATGTTAAAACTGTTAAAGAAATAGATGGAAAAAAAGTAGTAACTGATACCACTTTTGTTCTAAAGGATGGAGAAAACAAAGGTGATATAGTAAAACAAAATACCTGGGTTGGAGAAGGAGATTCAATTGGAACTATTACTCTTGATATTGATGTGGACTCCGATTTTGATGGTGATGGCGAAAACATGATTATTATGAAAAGTGAACATCATGGATCAAAATTTAGCACTAAAGATGGTAAAAGGAAGTACAAAATAAAAGTTATAGGAGATGAACATGGTGAAGAAAATGTATTTTTTTATGATGATTTTGACTTTGATGTAGATATGGATAATGAAGAGTTGGAGCACCTTAAAATAATCATGAAAGAGCATGGTGACAAAATGAAGAATATTTGCCTTGAACTTGATGGTGAAAAACTAATTATGCTTAAAGAATTAGATAATCTGAAAGGTTTAGAAGGACTTGAAAAACTTGAAATGTTAAAGGAGTTGGAACACCTTGAGCATATCGAAGGAATTGAAGATATTGAGATTATAATGCCTGATTTTCATTACGATATACCCGAACACAATGAGTATTACTTTCACCACCAAATGCATGATGCAGTTTCTGATAGAGAGTTAAGAGAAGCCGGAATTAAAAATAAGCCAGACAGATTAGTAGTTGAAGACTTTGATATTGATATTAAAGATGGCATTGTGAATCTTGATTTTGTTTTGGCAACTGATGGTACACCAAAAGTTAATGTTTTTAATTATTTCGGTGATAAAGTATATAGCGGTAAACCTGAAATAATGAATGGGAAATACGTTATAATGATTAACCTAAGTGCAAAACAACACGGCACATATTATATACAAGTTGTGCAAAAAAATACCTCCTTAACTAAAAAATTGAGATTGTAAAACCGTAGTTCTATTCAATTCGATAGGCAAGTGAAATGCCTCCCGTTTCGGAAACTCCGAGTGAAAGTTTTGAATCACTCGACATCAAAGTGTACACTGTTTGTCCGATTGCGTAGCCCAAAGCAGCGCCAATAAAAACATCGGACGACCAGTGTACATTGTCGTATATACGCGAAAGTCCAACTCCGGTGGCTATTCCATAGGATACTATTCCTACCCACACATAATCTTTATAAACCTTCGACATCATTGACGCCATGGCAAAAGCAGCTGTAGTATGACCTGAAGGAAATGCAGTATACTTACTCCCTGTAAATGGCCCTTCCCACAATCGTGGATTTGGTGGGATATCCTGACTCGGCCTATGACGATGAAAAATATGTTTCACTATTTGTGAGGTAATTGCTGCCATTACAAATGCTTGCGTACCTCCAAGTGCAATTTGTCGGGCACGCTTATCCTTGGCAGCAAGGCCATAAATATAATATCCACCAAATAAGGCAGCAGGATATAAACCACTGCCCCATGGTTCTATAATATACTTAGAGGTGAAATCCAATGAGCTGTTTTTATTCTTCTGGAAAACCTTCCTTATTTCATCATCAAAAACATAAAGGGTAATTCCAGCTGCCGCAACTGAACCAGCTATTATCCATTCTTTTTTCTTCCAATGAATTGGACCTGTCGCAATTCTTTTTGTTGCAGTCCAATATGATACTATGTATTCTTTATCAGGTTTATATGAGTAGTTTTTAAAATCAACAAGCTGACTGAAAATATTTTGCGACAAAAATATCGAGGCAAAAAGAGCAACTAATATAATTATGATGCTTCTGTATGAAGTAGTGGGGTTTGTCATAATTCACGTTAATTTTTCATTAGATTAATATGACTTATGTATATCGTTATTCGAGTGTTTTTGCCTTTAGCCAATAAGCTTCCATTTCAATTAAACTCATGTCTTCAAGTTTATAACCATCTTTTTTCGATTGTTCTTCAATAAACTGAAATCGACGAATAAATTTTTTATTGGTTTTTTCGAGCGCGTCCTCAGGATTAATTCCAATATATCTGGCATAATTGGTTAGAGCAAAAATTAAATCACCAAGTTCATCTTCCATTTTTTCCTTGGAAGCATTATTTTCAACTTCAAATTTGAGTTCGTTTAATTCTTCGATAACCTTATCCCAAACATCTTCGCGCTTTTCCCATTCAAAACCAACACCTTTGGCTTTCTCTTGAATTCGAAAAGCTTTAACAAGTGGAGGCAACGATTTCGGAACCCCTTCGAGTACCGAATTACGCCCTTCTTTAAGCTTTAATTTTTCCCAGTTATTGAGAACTTCAGATGCACTATTAACCTTTTGATCTCCAAAAATATGTGGATGGCGATGAATTAATTTTTCAGAGATACCATCCAATACGTCTTTAATATCGAAACTATTAACTTCGGAACCAAGTTTTGCGTAAAAAACTAAATGCAGCATTAAATCGCCTAGTTCGCCTTTAATGGAATCTAAATCTTTGTTAAGGATGGCATCGGATAATTCGTAAACCTCTTCAATTGATAGATGACGAAGGCTTTCAAATGTTTGTTCTTTATCCCATGGACAACCTTCACGAAGTTGATCCATTATATTTAATAGCTTTTCAAATGCGACTAGTTTTTCCTGCATTCTTAAAGTTCAATAAAGGATATAAGTTGGGCGCTCGTATACGGTTTAGAAATATATAAGTCGATTCCTACTTCTTTAAATTTTTCTTCATCTCCAGGCATTGCAAACGCAGTAACAGCAATAATCTTTATTCTTTGCCATCCATTTGCCAACTCCATTTTTCTTATTTCTATGGTAGCTTCAATCCCATTCATTATTGGCATTTGTATATCCATTAATATTGCCTCGTATTCATTCTTCTCAAAAAAATCAACCGCTTTTTTACCATTCTCCGCTAAATCACATGTGTATCCTTTCATTCTAAGGACTGCCATAGCAAATTTCTGGTTAAGAAGGTTGTCTTCCACTAATAACACATGCTTACATTTTTGCTTTGATTTCATTTAATATGCTAAATATTTATTTAATATTCACAATTTTAATAGATGATATTATAGGGGGGCAAGTTACTATTTTATTTCATTTGTGAAAATGATACCCTGATAAATAGTTTTTTAACAGGGGTTTTTAAATATTACAAGTACACTTCTGATTACCTTTTTGTTATAATTGAAATTCATTATTAACTAAAATAGAAAGGTTTAAGTATTACAGAAATTAGTATCAATTACCAGATGATTAATTTTTACATAGCTTTCCAAAATAAGAACGGTCTATTGTTAATTTTGTAGACTTAAATAAAGGAAGGTAAGTGCACTATAAGGTTTTAATATTAGTAAGTATATATATACTAATGAGCTGCAACGTATTTGCACAGCCCACAAAACCTGCTACAACACATAATCTAACTACAGAGTTGAAGGTACAATATGGCTTACTTATGAGTCATCACCTTGAGTTAGATATTTTTAAATCACATTTTCCTGCTTTTGAGATTAGTTTGCAAAAAGCAACCTATGGAAAACAACGTTGGGAGGCTGAATATGCTTATCCTTTGATTGGAATAAATTTTTGGTATTCAGGGATGGGCGGTTTTTCCCAACTTGGCTCCGCCTTCGCATTATATCCATCTATTAATTTTCCTATAATAAAAGGTGATGATCAATCATTGAATTTTAAATTAGGTGTAGGGTTAGGGTATTTGACGGAGAAGTTTGACAGAATTAACAACTATAAAAATTTTGCCATTGGCTCACATATCAACATTGCTGCAAGCCTTTTTTTTGAATATCGGCGAAAAATATCAAGGATGGTTACTTTAACAGCAGGTGCCGGGTTAACTCATTTTTCAAATGGATCGATGAAAACACCAAACTATGGGTTAAATATATTAACAGCTTCAATAGGTATTTCTTCTTATTTAAGTAGGCCAAATCAATCAATGGATCGGAAAATATTACCTGAGCTTTATACTTTTGAGTTTGATGGAAGAAAATATTTGAGTGTTGAATTTGCTACTGCTCTAGCATTTAAGGATATGAAGCAGCAGTACGGTCAAAGTTTTTATGTATATGCGGCTTTCATAAATATAATGGCAAGAGTTTCATATAAAAGTAAATTTGGAATTGGGATAGACATAACCAATGATGAATCGGATAAGCTAATACTTGAAAGAAGGAATATTTATGTTGAAAGTAATTCTCAACTAAACAAACTAGGAGCCAGTCTTGCTTATGAGCTTATTATGGATAGACTATCTTTTTTATTTAATGCGGGAATGTATATTAAAGCACTAGATAGGAGTGAAGGGCATGTTTATCAAAGGCTCACATTAAAATATCTGGTAACACAAAAGCTGTTTGCCAATATGGTATTAAGCGCACATCTGGGAAAAGCGGAGTATGTTGGGTTTGGTTTAGGTTATCAGTTTAAGTTTATTTATAAGCAAAAAATAAAGCACAATTGAAAAATTTAATAGTCATAGTAGTTACTTGTTTAACAGTTTTTACTTCTTGTAAAAAAAATACAATTGGCGATTGTTTTTTTTCAACAGGTGAAATATCAACAGAGGTTAGAACTATTGGAAGCTTTAATAATATTCTTTTAAAAGATAATGTTAACCTCATTTTGACTAAAGCAAGTACTCCTTCTGTTTCAGTTGAGGCAGGGTCAAATTTAATAAGTGGGATTAGAACAGAAATTTCTGACGACAGTGTACTTCAAATTCAAAATGATAATCAATGCAATTGGATTCGAAACTATGAAAGACCAATAAATGTTTATGTGAACTATGTAGATATTGATACCATCGAATATCGCTCAATTGGGAATATAAGTACTAAAAACTTATTAATAACTGATACTCTTTGGTTAGAAGTTCATGAAGGAGCCGGGGAGATAAACCTTAACCTGAATGTTGACAGATTATATTGTGCTTTACACTACGGAACAGCTGATATTATTTTAAGTGGTAATTGTCAGGTAGCATATGCATATTCGGCAAGTTTTGGTTTTATTAATATGATTGATTTAGAATCGACTTTTGTATTTATGAACAATAGAAGCAGCAATGATATTTATGTAAATGTAAACCACCAATTAGGTGCTACCATCGAAAATGTTGGAAATATATATTATACTGGTAACCCTTCAATTGTAACACTTGATGGCCCTGGTCCCGGACAACTAATAAAACTGCCTTAAAGTATTATGACTAAATTTAGTCAGATTCTTAAAAACTTAGTAGGCTCTTGCAAAAACTACCCTCTGTTTAGAAGGTTCACCTGTTAATATACACTTTCCGGCTACAATTTTTTCATCAATTGGAATAACTCTTATGGTAGCCTTGGTTTTATCCTTTATCAATTTTTCAGTTTCTGAAGTGCCATCCCAGTGGGCTCTTACAAAGCCTCCTTTTTTGATTCTATCGGCAAATTCATCCCATGTATCAACGTTAAAGGTATTGTCCTCTCTGAACGACAATGCTTTTTGATAAATATTATCCTGAATTTGTGAAAGTAAATTCTCAATCTTCTTTCCAATATTAGTGATTTGCAGAGTTTCCTTTTCTAGTGTATCCCTTCTTGCAACCTCAACAGTTCCGTTTTCTAAATCACGTGGACCGATAGCCAAACGAACAGGAACACCTTTTAATTCCCACTCAGCAAATTTGTAGCCAGGTTTCTGTGTATCGCGGTTATCATACTTAACCGTAATATTTTTTGATTTAAGTTCATCAATTATAACATCAACAGTTTTGGTTATTTCATCCAACTGCTCATCGTTTTTGAAGATTGGAATTATAACAACCTGTATAGGTGCAATTTTTGGAGGTAATACAAGGCCGTTATCATCAGAATGAGCCATTATCAAAGCACCGATCAACCTTGTTGAAACTCCCCATGATGTAGCCCACACATATTCCTGTTTGTTTTCGCGTGTTACGAATTTTACATCAAAGGCTTTCGCAAAGTTTTGACCTAAAAAGTGAGATGTTCCGGCCTGAAGAGCTTTACCATCTTGCATTAATGCTTCAATACAGTAGGTTTCGATTGCTCCCGCAAATCTTTCGTTTGGTGATTTTATTCCTTGTAATACAGGTAATCCCATATATCGCTCTGCAAAATCAGCATATACACCAACCATTTTTTCAGCTTCTTCCAATGCTTCGGCTTCGGTGGCATGTGCAGTATGGCCTTCTTGCCATAGGAATTCAGCAGTTCTTAAAAATAAGCGTGTTCTCATTTCCCATCTAACAACGTTTGCCCACTGGTTAATAAGAACTGGTAGATCGCGATACGATTGAATCCATTTACGGTAGGTATCCCAAATTATTGTTTCCGATGTAGGACGAACAATGAGTTCTTCTTCTAATTTAGCATTTTCATCTACTACAATTTCACCTTGTTCGTTTGTTTTTAACCGGTAATGGGTAACAACTGCACACTCTTTTGCAAAACCTTCAACATGTGATGCTTCTTTGCTAAAAAAAGATTTAGGGATAAATAAAGGAAAGTATGCATTTTGATGACCAGTATCCTTAAACATTGTGTCAAGTACCGATTGCATTCTCTCCCAAATAGCGTAACCATATGGTTTAATCACCATTGAGCCGCGTACGGCTGAGTTCTCGGCAAGATCAGCTTTTACAACCAGATCATTATACCATTGAGAATAATTTTCACTTCGAGATGTTAATTGTTTCGCCATTTTTTAAGTTTGGTACAGTTGTTGTATTTTTTAAGTAAACCGCAAAATTAAACAATGTTTACAATTGCACAACATATCAGAAAGATGGAAACTATAAAAAACACAATCCGCTACTTTTCGTTTGTAATGATAATTGCTGGATTAGCAGCATGTTCATCAACAAATAACCTTCCAAACGATGATGTTTATTATTCCTCGAAATCTAATACTCCTACTCAATATAATTGGGATGACTTTCAACAGAATGCACAAAACAATTCTGAGAATAATACCAAAAAGGATGATTCAAACTTCGAAACTAATGAAGATGGTTATGAATATTCGTCAACTGGAGGTGGTCTTGTAGCACAAGATGATGAATCAACCGAATATGAATTTATTGATGAGTATTACGATTCTGATTATGCATCACGTATAAGTAGATTTAACAATAATGGTTCTAGTAACGATTATTATGATGATACTTATACAAGTAGCTGTTGTAATGGTGGTTCAAATATGTCACTGAGCTTTGGTATGGGAGCAGGAATGGGTTATGGCTGGTCGATGGGTTATGGATACGGATGGCCATATTATAGCTGGGGTTATCCTTCCTATAGCTGGGGTTACCCATACTACGGTTGGGGATATCCATCATATGGCGGTAGTTATTGGTCGGGTTATAACAATGGTTACTGGGATGGTTATTATGCCGGTGGCGGTTATTATCCCGGATATCCTAGTGGTGGATACTATCCTGATTATGGATATACATCAACATATGGTCCTCGTGGAAGAGGCGCAGGCGGTAGTAATATTCCAAGGTCCAGTGGAAACCGTTCGTCAAGTTCAAACAAAAACACCACTGTAAAAAAGGATGAAAACCGTGTAAGTAGGAGCGGTGGAGGGTATATTGCAAACAATGAAGCGGCAACAAAATCACGTACTACACCACAATCAAATGAAACTAATAGAACAGTTACTTCAAAAGAAAGATCAGAAGTTTCAAAAAGTTCAACTAATGATGCCAAATTACAGCCAAGGTCGAAGGAATATGCTAAGCCACGTCAGGATATTCAAAGTGATCCGTCAAGAGCTACAACCAAATACAAAAAACCTACTTCAACAACAACACAGCAAAGGGGTACACCAAAATATCAGAAGCCAAAATCATATGAAAGTCTGCCATCTAGGCAACCTAGATCAAGCAAGGAATACGTAAGGCCAAGCAATTCGAATAAGAAAAGTACCAGTACTAGAAATAATACTAGCACCTATAATAGATCAGCTAAGCAGAGTAATTCAAAAAGCAATTATACCGCACCTCGAACTAATGCTGCTCCAAAGCGCACAACGAACTCGAACTCAAGGACCGTTTCAACACCCAAAAGTTATAGTTCACCATCTAAAAGTAGTAATTCATCAAGTAGTCCGTCCAAAAGCTATAGTTCACCTTCTAGAAGTAGTAGTAGTGGAAATAGCAGTAGTAGCTCAGGAGGAAGATCATCATCTACTAGCTCAAAAAGTAACGGAGGAAGAAGATAATAATACTATTTTTTCTTAAAAACAAGTTAATCGAATTATTGTCAAATATCAGAATAACTAACTTTTACAATAAGGGATGGAGTATTTTGTGTTCTACATAAATAATGCTAAAAAGGATAAAAATGAAAAGATATAGCATAATAATAGGAATCGTTTTGATGTCAATGACATCCTTCTCGCAATATGCAGATGATGCATTGAGAATTTCACAAGTATATTATCAGGGCACAGCCAGAAGCATGGCCTTAGGTGGTGCCATAGGCGCAATAGGAGCTGATTTTTCATCCGCAAGTATAAATCCTGCGGGAATGGGATTATTCAGAACGGGGGAGTTTTCTATTTCACCTGAAGTCGCTAGCAGAAACGTATCATCAGTTTATAATGGTAGTTTAAGTGAAGGATCAAAAGGCGTTTTTGATTTGAGCAATTTAGGATATGTAATGGTTAAGCCCCTCGGAACAGGAGATGGTTGGAAATTTTTTCAATTTGGTATTGGAATGAACAGGCTTAATAATTTTAACTCATCGGTTAATATGAGTGGTGTTAATGTTGATAATTCAAAACTAGATGTTTATAGGGAACTTGCGAACGGTCATCCCGTCGATGATTTTGATGATTTTGAATTATTTCCAGCTTGGGAATGCTATCTACTTAATCCTGAAGGTGATAATAATTATAGTACGGCTGTACCATTTGGTGGAGTGCAACAGCAGCAAAATGTTATTACACGTGGCTCTACTAATGAATGGCTGATGTCATTTTCAGGTAATTATAACGATTTTCTTTATTTGGGAGCAACAATCGGTTTACCTTACACAAGATATTACAGAGAATCAACATATTCAGAGTTTGATATTGCTGATACTATTCCATATTTTAATAATTGGAGTGTTACCGAAAATCTTACAACAAGTGGTTGGGGAATAAATCTAAAGCTTGGCGCTATTGTAAAACCTACTGAATGGTTAAGAATTGGTGGAGCGTTTCATACACCAACTTATTTTTGGAGTATGAGCGATAGTTGGTTTACAAATACTACTTCATATGTAGAAACCTATGTTAATGATTCCACTGATGAACGAGAGTGGTTTCATTATTCTTACTCATCTGATGTGGGTGAGTTCGATTATCACTTAACAACACCATTACGTGCTATTGGAAGTTTGGGATTTATTATTGGAACGCATGGATTTATTTCTGCTGATTATGAATACGCCAATTATTCAACAGCAAAATTTTCTGCCAGAAGTTATAGTTATGCTGATAATGTAAATGCAGATATTAAATCGGTATTTCAGGCAACACACAACTATAGGGTTGGAACTGAGTGGCGATTCTCAAATTTCAGTTTTAGGGGAGGATATGCATTATACGGCAGTCCCTATGCTAATGATAAAAACGATGGTAAACTTCAGTCATTTTCTGGAGGTTTAGGATATAGAGCTCATGATTTTGCCATCGATTTTGCGTATGTGCATTCAGTAAAAGATGAAGACTACTATTTGTATACAACGGAAAAAATCACAACTAACCCTGTGGCCAATAGTTTTAAAACACAGTCATTTGTTGTGTCGCTTAAATTATTCATTAATTAATTTACGATCTGCCACTAATTATTTTTTTATAACCCATTCTCATTATCTTTGTCGTAGTAAAGCTATCTATTAACTACAAATAGGACTACTTTTTCTATTATGAAATTTATGATAACCCCATCAAAAGCAACAATAATATTAATAATGTTATTGATGTTAATTGTTACATCAAATCTTAATTGGGGTAAGAAAACCTGGGTTGGTATTATCGAATCGGATGGTAAAGGATATTATGCCTATTTACCTGCAATTTTTATCTATGATGACTTGAATTTTGGATTTTTTGATGAAATTGAAAAGAAAAAATATTTTGATGAAAATCTGTATTACGATTATCGTTCGTGGGCACATGGAAATGTAATTAATAAGTACTACTGTGGGACTGCATTAGCCGAATTACCATTTTTTCTAGTTGCTCATTCGTTGGCTCATTTGTTTGACCTTGATGCTGATGGCTATTCGAAAATTTATCCAGTTTTAATAAGCATTGCTGCATTGTTTTATTTGTTGATTGGACTATTTTTTCTCATTTCAACATTGAGATTGTACAATATAAATGAATGGCATAGTTCTCTCACAATTATTGCTGCCCTGTTTGGAACTAATTTGTTTTATTATACTGTTGGTGAAGCCGGAATGTCGCATGTTTTTTCTTTTGCTTTTATTTCAATGTTTATTTATTACTCCAAGAGGTATTTTTTAGATTTGGAAAAAAAGCATCTACTAATTCTTTCCATTCTTTTGGGGATGATTGTATTAATCAGGCCTTTAAATGTGCTGATAGTGCTGATATTGCCTTTTATGGCAGGAAGTTGGCTTGCACTCAAAAATGGAATTTATACCTTATTTAATAACAAGTTGTGGTTTATCTTAAGTATTGTGATTTTTGCTGCAATTGTGTCAATTCAATTAATTATTTACAAAATATCAACTGGCCATTTTATTGTTGATTCGTATGGTGACGAAGGATTTAATTTTCTAAACCCTCATATTATTGATATGCTATTTAGTTATAAGAAAGGCTTATTTCTCTATAC
>JABMPH010000456.1 GCA_013203805.1 Bacteroidota bacterium
AACATCCGAAGGATTTTCTTCAAGTTGTTTATGTCCAAGACTTAGGCGGCGATTTTCTTCATCAATATCAAGTACAACAACTTCAATTTCTTCACCTATTTTAGTGAATTCAGCAGGATGTTTGATCTTTTTCGACCAGCTTAAGTCGCTAATGTGAATTAATCCATCAACACCTTCTTCAATTTCAACAAAAATTCCAAAGTTTGTAAAGTTTCTAACAGTTGCTTTATGTTTTGAATTAACCTGATATTTTTCACGAATTGCAGTCCATGGATCAGGAGCTAATTGTTTCATGCCAAGTGACATTCTTCTTTCTTCACGATCAAGTGTTAATATTACAGCTTCAACTTCATCACCTACAGAAAGAAAATCCTGTGCTGTGCGTAGATGTTGCGACCATGACATTTCACTAACGTGTGTAAGTCCTTCAACACCAGGGGCAATTTCAATAAATGCGCCATAATCAGCAAGAACAACAACTTTACCTTTAACGTTATCACCAATCTTAAGATCAGCACTCAATGAATCCCATGGATGAGGTGTAAGTTGCTTTAATCCAAGTGCAATACGTTTTTTATTTTCGTCAAAGTCAAGGATAACAACTTTAAGTTTTTGATCAAGTTCAACAACTTCTTCTGGATGTTTAATACGACCCCATGATAAGTCGGTAATATGAATTAAGCCATCAACACCACCTAAGTCGATAAACACACCATATGTGGTAATATTTTTTGCAATACCTTCAAGTACCTGTCCTTTTTCAAGTTTAGCAATAATTTCAGCTCTTTGTTGCTCAAGTTCGTCTTCAATAAGAGCTTTATGAGAAACAACAACGTTTTTATATTCATGATTGATTTTAACCACTTTAAATTCCATGGTTTTGTCAACATAAATATCATAGTCTCTAATTGGTTTTACATCAATTTGTGAACCTGGTAAAAATGCTTCTATACCAAATACATCAACAATAAGTCCACCTTTTGTACGACATTTAACGTAACCATTAATAACTTCTTCGTTATCGTGAGCTTCGTTTATTCTATCCCATGATTTAAGAGTACGGGCTTTTTTATGAGATAGGATCATTTGACCATTCGTGTCTTCCTGATTCTCAACATAAATATCAACTTTGTCTCCAATTTTGATATCAGGGTTATATCTGAATTCGTTAAATGGAATAATTCCGTCAGATTTATAACCAATGTTTATTACAACCTCACGATTGCTAATACCTACTATGGTACCATCAATTACTTCATGTTCAACTATTGAACTTAATGAACTTGAATAAATATTTTCAAGTTTAGTTCTTTCAGTTGACGAATAAATATCTTGTTTCTTTGTAAGTGCTTCCCAGTCAAATTCAACAGGAATTTCAGCTTCAGCAGCTACTTCTTCCTCTTGTGCAATAAATGCTACTTCTTCTTCGACTTTTATTTCAGCTTCAACAACAGGAGCTTCAACAACAACTTCTTCAATAACCGGAGTTTCAACTACTGGTTCTTCTGTTGTTTCTTCAACAACAACTTCATCTGCGCTAGCTTCAACTACAGGGGTTGTTTCTTCTTGGGTAGGTAATGCTGCTACTTCCTCGTTTTCAGTAGGTTCGGTAGCTTTGTTTTCTAATTCTGACATTAAAAATTAATTGTGTTTCTTAATCAACCGTCCGATTACTTGTGATTAGAAACTGATTATACATAGTTTATGATTTTAAGAATTTGGATTATAATTGATTACCAAAATTCCGGACACCTTAAAATCGGGCTGCAAAAGTACTAATATTTATCTAATTGTAAAAATTTATTATTAGATATTTTTGAGGCAATTATTTGTGCTATATTTGCCACCTGAAAGCCAATCCTTTTATATTGGTAAGCATCAGATTAACAAACTATTAAAATAGATACTAATGGCTTTAAACTGTGGTATAATTGGCTTGACCAATACTGGTAAAACAACAATTTTCAATTGTATGTCGAATACGAAAGCTCAAAGTTCGAGTTATGCCTTTAGTGCAACTAAATCAAATATTGGCATAGTTGATGTTCCCGACCCAAGGCTATTCAAACTTAATGATTTAGTTCATTCGGAGAAAGTTATTCCTGCTTCTGTTGAAATAGTTGACGTGCCGGGATTGGCTAAAGGAGCTAGTGAAGGAGAAGGGGTTGGAAATAAATTTTTAGCAGATCTTCAGCAAACAGATGCTTTAATACATGTATTGAGATGCTTTGATGATGATAACCTTGCTCATATAGAAGGATCGGTTGATCCTGTTCGTGATCTGGAAATAGTTGATTTTGAACTTCAGGTCCGTGACCTTGATCTTGTAGAAAGAAAACTTGTGAGGCTTGATAAGCTTACCAAATCAGGTGATAAAGATGCAAAGAGAGGTATTGAAGCATTAACTAAGTATAAGAATCATCTTGAAAATTTTGGTAATGCACGCACTGCTCACATCGATGAGGGTGATGAAAAATATATTCAGGATATTCAATTGTTGACTAATAAAGCGGTTATGTATGTTTGCAATGTGGACGATGCATCAGCAATTAATGGAAATGATTATGTAAAGGCTGTGGTTGAATATTTAGGAAAAGAAGAGCAAGTAATAGTTGTTGCTGGTGAATTAGAAGCTGAGATATCTGAACTTGAAGACGAAAATGATAGACTTGAATTTTTATCGGATGCCGGTCTTGAAGAACCCGGAGTTAATAGACTTGTGCGTGCGGCTTATGATGCATTAAATCTTCAGTCGTTTTTTACTGTTGGACCAAAAGAAATAAGAGCCTGGACAATTAAAAAGGGAATGAAAGCTCCTGAAGCCTCTGGTGTTATTCATAGTGATTTACAGCGTGGATTCATCAGGGCGGAAGTTATTAAATATGATGATTATATCCAATATGGCTCAGAACCAGCAGTAAAAGATGCTGGCAAATTTCATGTGGAAGGCAAAAATTATATAGTTGAGGATGGTGATGTGATGCATATTAGGTTTAATGTGTAATCAGATGATTGTATATTATTATGGATTTTAAATCCAAAAACCAAAATAATAGCAAGAATTGGACTTGTGCCGGGTGACTTATGATACGAAAACCATCATGAACACTAAATCCAATTCTAACGATAAATCATGTCACAATTTATAATGCTAATTACTGCTCTTCAGCTCCGTACAACTTTTGTTATATGCAAGCCATTCTCTTTCTCAAAATACTTACAGTAAGCTTGCAAACCACATTCATCACATTTGGGCTTTCGAGCAACACAAGTATATCGCCCATGAAGTATTAGCCAATGATGAGCAAGTGGAATTAGTTCTTCGGGAATATTCTTAACCAACTGCATTTCAGTATTATATGGTGTTTTTGAATTTGTTGTTAAGCCAATTCGTGCCGATACTCTAAACACATGGGTATCAACTGCCATTGCCGGCTTATTGAATACAACTGATGCGATAACATTTGCCGTTTTTCGTCCAACACCTGGTAGTTTTTGTAACTCATCAATATCAGATGGAACTTCACCTTTAAACTCGTTATGTAGCATGGTAGCCATTCCTTTCAAATGCTTTGCCTTATTATTTGGATATGAACAACTTTTAATCAACTCAAATATATGTTCAACATCACCTTCAGCTAACTGTTTCTCCGTTGGAAACGACTTATAAAATTCAGGGGTAATAATATTTACTCTCTTATCGGTACATTGTGCCGAAAGTATAACCGCCACCAATAATTCATATGGTGTTCGATAATCAAGTTCCGTTTCAGCAACCGGGCGATGTTCCTTAAAATATTCTATAACAAGACTATATCTTTCTTTTTTTGTCATCTTTACTAGTTGTTGATTTTATGGATATTTAATATCCTATGAAGACTCAGTATTGGGATAACTAGATTATTAAGATTTAAAAATATAATATTAGCTCAAAACAGTTGATTATAATTACAAACCAACACCAAACCCAACTCGGATAATAGGATTTGAGATGTATGGAGTTCTATCTGTTTCGAGGACATTGTAAAGAATAGCAATTGTTGCAAAACCTCTTCCACCCATTTGCTGATATAAACCTCCTCCAACAAAAAGACTACTCACAAGGCCTCTACTATCCTCATAGGGCCAATAGATATTTAACATTTCATATTCAACATGAGCAAATAACATATTTAAAAATCTGTGTCTTGCAAACAAACTTGCTCCATAATTACTAAATCTCTTTCTGCCAATTGCCGGATAATCATAACTACTATAGATATAGGTTATTCTTGATCCAACATGAAAATCCTCCGTAATCTTATACCCCACAAGTGGTGAGACCTCAAAACTACCACCTCCACTTGAAAAACTACCCCCAAGCATACCTCCAACAAACCATGGATTTGGCTTATTTCTGGATTGTGATTCAGAACGAGTTGCATTTCCAAGGTTTTGATATTGTGAATATCCTGTAGATGAGATGAGCATTAATATCAATAAAACCGGGAAATAAATTTTCTTTAATAAACTCATAATGATGAATTTTTTATTTGTAAAGATGTAAAAATACAATAAAAATAGTTCTTTTGCGTATCTAACATAGTGGGAATAAATATCCCTCCAATAGCATATATTTGCACACTTTATTACACAACATCAGTAGAATGAAAATTATTGTACGACATATCAATTTTATCATATTTTTATCTCTCGCAGGTTTATTACTTACTGTTTCTTGCAGAAAAGAAGAAGCAATTAGTAACAATCCATCATTGAAATTAAGCTTTTCGGCCGACTCGGTAATTTTTGATACGGTATTTACCTCAATTGGATCTGCTACTAAGCAACTACGGGTTTATAATACTTCAAATAACAAAATAAAGATTTCAAGCCTGATTTTAGGCAATGCCGATCAATCAGCTTATAGGATAAATGTTGACGGTGAAGCTGGAAGCAGCTTTAGTGATATTGAGATTTCAGGTGGCGATAGCATTTACATTTTCGTAAGAGTAACAATTGATCCTCAAAATACTAGCAACCCATATGTTGTTGAAGATGACATACACTTTTTAACAAATGGTAATGAACAAAGTATAAAACTTGTTGCCTGGGGTCAGGATGCAAATTATATATTAGCCGATACTTACATCACCGGGCTGCCTCCTTTCAAAATTGTTGCCGATAGTTTGGAAACTGTTCACTGGACAAACGAAAAACCATATGTAATTTATGGATTTGCTGTAATCAATTCATACGGCAAGCTGATTATTGAAGAGGGTACGAGAGTATATTTCCATGACGGTGGCGGACTTTGGGCATATGTTGATGGAGTTCTTAATGTTGTAGGTACAGTTGAAAATCCGGTCTCATTTCAAGGGGATAGACTTGAACAGGATTATCAAAATATTCCCGGTCAATGGGATAGAATCTGGTTAATGGAAGGTAGAGCGGGTTATGATCATATTATTGAAAACGCCATTTTAAGAAATGGTTTTATTGGGATACAGGCCGAATCTTTTACCAGATTAACCGAAAACAAAGTAAAACTTCATAATGTGATAATCGAAAACATGAATGGCATAGGAATTTTCTCACGCATATTTAACATTGTTGCAAGTAATACTGTTGTTTCGAATTGTGGAGGCTACAATTTGGCGTTAACCGGAGGAGGATATTATAGTTTTGTACAGTCGACAATAGCAGGTTATTGGCCATTCTCGGTTCGTAATACTCCGGCAATGTATATTAATAATTATTTGTTAGACACATTGGATAATCCCATCCCTATTACTTTTAATTTAAATTTCGACAACAGTATTCTTTATGGCTATAATAAGGATGAGTTTGAGACTGATATGGATGGAGGAGCCGATTCTCTTTACTTCTTTAAAAATTGCATTCTTAAAACAGCTTTAAATTTAAGTAATGATGAAATTTATTCTAATGTCTTAAAAAACGAAGATCCTTTATTTGTTAACTATTCAGAAAACGATTATAGGATTGACTCATTATCACCTGCAGTTGGTCGCGCTGATGTAGCTATTGCATCGACCATTCCGAAGGATATTCTTGATAATTCGCGGTTGCCTTTACCCGATATTGGAGCCTATCAGTTTATACCCGGACAGGATATTGGCAAAAAAAATACGATTTCTGGCATTCCCCCGCGGATTTCAATTAGAAGGCTTGAAATACATAAAAAAGGGAATTATCCATTATTAAATAACCCTCAGTAATTAAATATTACTAATTTTTGCCAAAATTTTGAAAGGACTATGGTTATTGGCATTGGCGGTATAAGTAACGCCGGAAAATCCAATCTTGCTCTACAAATTAAGAATTACTTCTCTTCAAAAAAAGTAATTATTCTTTGTCAGGATGATTATGTATTTCCTAAAGATAAAATACCTGTGATTAGAGATCATATAGATTGGGAATGCCCCGAATCAATTGACTTTAGCAAATATGAAAATGCAATATTAGAACGCATAAAACGATGGGATATAGTAATAATTGAGGGTATTTTTGCATTCCATAAAGAAAGCACCAATAAGCTAATCGACAAAAAGATATTTCTAACTCTTGATCCTAGGTTTTTCTTTATGAGAAAAAATAGTGATTTAAGATGGGGTAAAGAACCAGACTGGTATATTGATCATATTTGGAATAGTCATATTAAGCATTGCAAGGAAAATAAACATGATGATGCTTTAATAATTAAAGCTGACAAAGATATTGACATAAAAGAAGTTATTTCTTTTCTACATACCAATTTTGTTAAATAATTCATAACCTTTTTCCGTATCATACTATATTCATCAATCTTATTAGATTTGCAGCACTAGAAATATAAACTATATGCAATATATATATAATTATTTTGAGGTACTTTTTTCGTTAACCGCTGATATGGCCCCTTATTTACTTTTGGGATTCCTTTTTGCCGGTATACTAAAAGTATTAGTGCCCCCTGATTTAATGACCAGGTACTTGGGTAAGAGCAATACTTCTTCGGTAATTAATGCAAGTTTATTTGGCATACCACTACCTCTTTGCTCATGTGGAGTTCTACCAGCAGGAATTTCTCTATACAAAAACGGTGCTTCCAAAGGGTCTTCGGTATCCTTCCTTATAAGTACTCCTCAAACTGGAGTTGATTCAATACTTGTAACATGGTCCATGTTGGGATTACCATTTGCAATCATTCGTCCAGTTGTAGCTTTTTTTACGGGAATTGCAGGTGGATTGCTAACAAATAAAATAGATAAGACTGATGATATAGTCATACCTGAGACGAAAAACAAAAAAAAGCAAAAGTTTAGCATTAAAGCAATTCTTCATTATGCCTTTGTAGAAATGGTTGCAGATATTGCTAAGTGGCTGGTGGTAGGATTAATGATTGCCGCACTAATAACAGTTATTGTTCCTGATAATTTTTTTACGGAATTTCACTTAACCGGAATTAGTGGAATGCTTCTAATTCTTGTGGTTTCGATTCCTCTGTATATTTGTGCTACATCATCAGTACCAATTGCTGCAGTATTACTTTTAAAAGGTTTATCGCCGGGAGCATTATTGGTTTTCTTAATGGCTGGCCCGGCCACAAATGCTGCAACAATTACTGTAATTGGTAAAAATTTGGGAAAGAAAACACTTATTGCATACCTCAGTTCTTTAATTTTTGGATCATTACTATTTGGGTTAATTATCGACAATTTCTTACCAGCAAGCTGGTTTGCTCCTTTATCAATACTTATCGGAGGCCACGAACATCAGTTACTTCCAAACTGGTTGATTTATTCATCAACAACGGCACTCATCCTTATGTTATTATATAGCTTATACAATTCATTACAACGAAAAATTAGTATTACGAAAAATAAGAAAAAGCAGGGAATGAATCCAATAATTGTTGAAGAACTAACATTTAGTGTTGAAGGAATGACTTGCGTGAAATGCAAAGCTAAAGTTGAAACTGGAATCAGTCAAATGAATAATATATCATCCGCTGTTGCTGATAATGAAAATGATTTGTTAAAAGTTTATGGTGTTAATTTATCAGCAGATGCAATTGCAAAAAAGGTAGAGGAACTAGGTTACGAGTATAAGGGAGTGATTAAGTAATTACCAGACCCGGTCGGGTTAGAAAAAACCCGTCGGGTCTCCTGTTGGGAACATTAATCAGTATAATAATCCTTTACAAAATTATTGTCTTCAATGGGTGGGCGAACATAGTTATCATCAATAACCCGAGGTTCAAGTTTTACCTTGGAATAAGGAATTTCTTTGTAATCAATTTTACTTAACAAATGCCTGATGGTGTTTAATCGGGCTTTCTTTTTATCGTCAGCCGGCACATCATACCATGGAGAAATTTTTGTGTCAGTATAATCAAACATTGTGTCTTTTGCTTTGGAATACTCAACCCAAAGTTCACGCGACTTTAAATCCATATCGCTTAATTTCCAGCGTTTTGCAGGATTCTTAAGTCTCGATTGAAAACGCTTTTCCTGTTCTTCGGCACTAACCGAAAACCAATACTTTATAAGGATTATGCCTGAGCGAATTAGCATTTGCTCAAAATTTGGACATGACCTTAAAAATTCCCAATATTCATCTTTTGTGCAAAATCCCATAACCTGCTCAACCCCCGCTCTGTTATACCACGACCTATCAAACAGTACCATCTCGCCAGCCGCAGGTAAATGTGCCACATATCTTTGAAAATACCATTGTGTTTTTTCTTTTTCGGTAGGTGTACCAAGTGCTTCAATCCTACATATTCTGGGATTTAACGATTCGGTAATTCGCTTAATTACACCACCTTTTCCGGCTGCATCCCGTCCCTCAAAAATTACAACAACCTTTAGTCCTTTTAGCTTAATCCACTCCTGAAGGCTAACGAGTTCTTCCTGAAGTTCTTCAAGATCATGAGAATAAACTTCATCCTTTAGGTTTCCATCTTTTCCGATAACTGATTTATCCTTTTTTTTAGACATGGCGATTATCTATTTATTGGCTAATTAATTAGTTTTAGAATTATCAGATAGGAAACCCGATATTCCTCCGTTTGTTGGAAACTGGAAAATCCTTAAACCAAACTCGGGGATAACTGCTAATATATGATCAAAAATATCAGCTTGAAT
Organism: Bacteroidota bacterium; assembly: GCA_013203805.1. Taxonomy (GTDB): domain Bacteria; phylum Bacteroidota; class Bacteroidia; order Bacteroidales; family F082. The sequence goes on from JABMPH010000456.1 coordinate 9,129, forward strand.
ATCTTCATATTTAGCCCACTCTATGGTGGTAGCAAATACATAAATCTGTATTGGAATTCCTTTTTCAGATGGCTGTAATTGACGAACTAAAAATGTCATATTTTTATTAATATCCTCTCTTCTTCTTAAATATGCCTTTAAATACTCTCTAAATACGCCAATATTTGTTTGTCTACGACCATTAACCAGTATTGCGGGATTGATGTTATTTTCGGAATTAAAATTATCTATTTCTTCCTCTTTAAGTTTAATGTATTTTGTAATTGCATCAATTTCACGAAACTTAGCAAGCATCTGCTTATCACAAAATTTAACGCTAGCCATATCAATATTAATGGAGCGTTTAATTCTTCTTCCACCCGACTCTTCCATACCTCTCCAATTCTGAAACGAATCGGAGATCAAACTGTAAGTTGGCAATGTAACTATTGTTTTGTCAAAATTCTGAACTTTAACTGTAGTTAGATTTATTTCCAAAACCGTTCCATCGGCACCATATTTTGGCATGGTAATCCAATCGCCGATGGCAATCATTTTATTAAATATCAACTGTAAACCGCCAACAAACCCAAGTATCGGATCCCTAAAAATCAACATCAAAACAGCTGATAAAGTACCCATTCCAAGGAGAAGGGAACTCAAGTCTTTATTAAATACAAACCCAATAACCCCCAATAATGCAAGTATATAAACTAATATTTTGAGAACCTGTACAATGCCAGATATAGGATGATCCTTAGCAATATGGAATCGATTATAATAATCATTTATTGTAGAAAGCAGGCTTTCAAAAATGAGTGAAGCTATAATGTAGAAAAATATTGTAGTTAATTTTTCTAAAAAATCTGACACTTTAGCATGTATAAATAAATCACTGTCAATAGAGTAATAAATAAGTAAAGCAGGAACAAGTAATGCAATGCGAATAAAAAACCGATTCTTAATTAGCAAGTCATCGAAATGGGTTTTTGATTTAACGGTAAATGGGTGTACTATTTTCCTTAAAACAAGAGCAGTAACTCTATGTATTACGACGGCAAATACTATCAGAAAAAGATATGCTAATACCTGGTAGATAATTAGAGCAACATTTTCAGAAGCTCCGATACTTTCAAAAAATTTTGGAATTATTTTATCAAATTCACTAAGTGTCATTACATTTTTAACCTATGGTAGTTATTATAGCTTTTTAAAAGCATCTATATAGCTTTTACGGATGTAGTCTAGTTTATCAATATTTCTGTTTTTATCATAAATCCTTACGAAGTCAATAATTCCATTGGCATTATAAACACTTGTTTGCGCACCATCAAAATCTAAATCTTCAATATTATATCTGATACTTTTTGTAATTCTTTCAAAAATATTCCAATCAGGGTAATGTGATACTTGAATATAGAAGAATTCTTTTACATCCATATCCTCATAAATACCATCACTTAATTTATTCATGGTAAAGAACTTACTTATTTTTATTATGCTTTCGTATGGAGCAATTTTTCTGGTTTTTTCAAAGTCGATTCCAAAATCTACAAAGTGCTCAATAACTTCGGCTATCATATTGTAAGTAAGCCCTTTAAACCGAACTATACATACAGGATTATTCTTAAGAATGATGGTGCCCGGCGCGGCATCGAAGGGTATGCTATAAACTTTTTTTACTTTTTGAATAGCCCTAATAATTTGTTCATCAGGATAAATAACCTTTGTTACAGCAAATAATGATTCTGGTTCCAGATAGTCGGGTGTAGTGGTGCCATGATAACCAGGGTAAGGAAGAAATGATTCAAGGATCAGTGCCTTGCTGTTAGTTTCGTTTTCTACAGATGCCAATTTCTCACCTTTAACAATTGTACCTACTGATCGAATAATGTCATTGCTCATAATAGTGTTACATTTTAGTTGGATAATGTGCTAAAATAAAAATAAATTACAATTCAAATACTATTTCTTTTAAATAGCACGAAAAATTCTCGTCCTCTTCTTGGTTTAATTGAGTTGTATGCTGTTTCAAATATTTCAAATTTAAAATACTTCTTAAACAGACTAACATACTCATCCTTACTCCCTCCAAAAGGAGGCCCCTCGAACTCAAATTCGTGATTGAACAACAGCCCAACCAAACTACCTTCAATATTTAATTTTTCATGAATGCTACAAGCATAATCAGCTCTTTTTGCTGGCATTAGGGAACTAAAAAAAGTTTGCTCCACTATTAAGTCATAGGTGTTGGTGTGACTGAAAAAATCCTGATTATATATCTGGTTATCTGGAAACCAAGGGCATCTCAACTTAAACTCAGAGATAGCTTCTTTTGAATAATCCAGAATAAACGTATTATGAAAACCTTGTTTATAAAGATATTCAGCTTCCCAGGCTTTTCCAGCACCCGGTACTAAAATTTTTATATCCTTATTAGCAAGTTGGTCGAAATATTCTTTTAGTGGAGTTGACACACCACCGATATCCCAACCAGTTTTGTTCGAGTAATATAGTTCATCCCAGTAATGGTTGGAGAATGTCATAATAACTTATAATTGTAAATAGATTCCTTTATTCTTCAGATTTGAACATTGGGTCCCATGGTGGTAATAATATTGGTTTTTGATCAAGTATTTTAAGAATATCCTTGTCAATATACTTGCTGTGAATAATTACACGGAACATATATTCATCAAACCAACGATCGGTCATTGTTAGATATCCTTTATGGCCTTTATCAGCTCCCCAGCTATTCTCCAATAACCACTTATCAATAGTGCCATCGGGAAGTATATTTACACCAACAAGAGCCATTCCGTGAGTTGAACCACTTTCGAATGTAACGATACGCTGCTTCTTATCCATACTAAAGTCAACACCCATTAAATAATTGTAATTGTAATTATTTAGATCGAGCACTCCTCTTTCAGAATTAAGTTGTTTACCTACATCACATGAAAAATACATTGCTTCATTTTCAAGTATGGATTGCTTGGCAAATTCTTTTATCTTATCATTTGGTAAATTAATATATTTCCAGTTTCCTCCTTCAACAAGGTTTCGGTCATATTGTATTTCATATAACTTATTATACTCTTTTGCAGGATCGTTCATAAACATCACATATTCCTGCAAATCAATCCCAATAAGCTCATTATAAAATTGTTTTGGAGTATATGTAACAGCCTCGCTTATTTTTCCATCTTTATTTTCATGCTGCCAAACAAACTCTGTTGGTGGTTCACCCAGACTAAGAACAAGAATTCTATAAATCTCCTTAAGCATATCCATTTTTGCCATCTGCTTAGCCTCTTCACTCATCCTGGAAGTTGCAAGAGTTCTCATTTTGAGGCCATCTTCCCTTAGCTTTCTACGAAGTAATTTTGACATCATGGCTGTTTTCTCACTCTGATAAGTATCGGGCATTGCCTCAGCAGGAACCAATCCATATTTCATGATATTGTCGGCAAAGGTTGTCCATTGCCCGCCATCACCAATTGGGTTTTTAAATAACCACTCTACTTCTCTATCGTTGAGAGGTTTATTTGCAGTAGATCTCGCAATTTCTAAAAACAAATTAGCTTTTTCAAACTGATCCCAAAAGAAGTTATAGGTTTGCGAAAACTCGAAATTATTCAGGTTATATTTTTCCTGTACGAGAGGTCGTATTGTGTTTAGTCCGGTATAAAGCCAACATCTTCCTGAAGACTTTTGATTGGTAATTCCGCTTACTTTTACTTTGTTTGAAAAAAAGTGGTTTATTGCTCCATCGCTTTCGTGTGATTCGGCCAGTTTTTTAATATCATTATTAGAAACGGCATTTAACAGAGCAACATTTGTTGGAATATCTTCGAAAGAAGCTCTGATGTTACTTATATCTTTATCACTTAATTTTCCCGACAAGTCTTGCGCATTTATATTCAATGAACATATTGCAATTATTGAAATTGCTAGTAATGTAGTTTTCTTCATTTATCTATTGTTTTTCTGATTAACCTTTCATTTTGCAACTATACCCCATATTGCTCAAAAGCTCTGCAATCTTGAGTTTAAAATCACCTTGAATTATTATCTCTCCATCTTTAACTGAACCGCCTACACCACATTTCGATTTAAGTTGTTTACTCAGTTCCTTTAGATCAACATCTTTACCGAGAAATCCGGTTACGAGGGTTACCTTTTTACCCCTACGTTGCTTTTTATCAAGGCTAACGTATAATTTTTGAGCCTTAATATCAAGGGTGTCAAACTTTTCCTCTTGGTCTTCCCAATCGTTAAAATCAGGATTTGTTGAGTACACTACTTTTGAATTTTTAAACTTTGCTGACATTTTGATCAATTATAATTTTCAAAGATAATGGGTTTATCCGCACATCGAGTTCTTTACCGAAGTTTACGGCCTCTCCATCTATATTTACATTTCCTTCGTCGGCTCTATGTATTTTCAACCCTTTAGTTTTTATAATCTGAACCAAAGGAGACTTATCTACTCGTTTTAACAATAATAAGTTAGCGATATGTGGTATCTTATATAATTTTGGTTTTTCTATGATGCAAACATCAATTAATCCATCTTGAATTTTAGCGTTGGGAGCAATTGTTGTATTATATCCAAATTGGGTTGAGTTTGCAAAAGCAACAAATAAAGCCTTTTTCTCAATTACATGCCCATCATTAAAAATAAGTTTGTACTCCATGGGTTTGTATTTTAGATACTCACTTGCCACCTGTTTAAAGTATCCAATAAATCCCCTTTGGTTTCCTTGAGCAAACTTTTCAGCGATAAGAGCGTCAAAACCAACTCCTGCAATACTTACAAACACCTTGTCATTTATTGAACCAGTATCAATTACAGAAGTATTTTGCAAATTTATTAAATTAATCGCTTTTTCTATGTTGCGTGAAATGCCAAGGTGTCGGGCAAGACCATTCCCTGAACCCAAAGGAACAATACCAAGAGTTGAATTACTGTTTATCATTTGCGAAGCAACCTCATTAACAGTTCCATCACCTCCCACTGCTACTACTATTTCAACACCATCTGCAACGGCAATCTTACTCAGACTAACTGCGTGATTAGCTGATTTCGTGTATTCAACCTTAACATCAAACTCTTTGTGGTTAATGCCTGATTCAATTGCTTTAGAAATACGGGATGTATTTTTTTTTACTGAATTAGGATTTATTATAAAAAGAATTCGTTTCATTTAAAGGGTGTCTATTCCACATTTACTAATCATCAAACTCTTCTTATTTGCCAATCACAACTTTTACTGACCTAACTTTTTCCTCAGCTGATTCACCACTCTCATCCTTAACATTGTAAGTTACTGTATAATCACCAACAATGGCAACATCCACATTATTCTGTACAATAATTGAATTAGTTAGATCAACTGTATCACCAGCTGTTGTAATATCATATGCACTGGCTCCCAAATCAACATATGGGACATCCTGCTCCCAGTATATTGGATTAAACCCAAGAACAATTATTTCAGGAATTGTTCCATCACCTGAACTTTCTTTTTTGCAAGACGAAATAAGTAAAATTGAGAGCATTATAAATACGGTAGGTATACGAAATACATTCTTCATAATTATTTGCATTGTGTTATCTTTCAAACGCAAATTTATGCAATTTAGTTTGTTTAATTACATTTGGAAAATGTATTACTTTCTCAGTATTTATAATAAACGGCTAAATACACAGGTGATACTATAGCAAAAAATACTGATGTAAATCCGGTAATTGATACTATAAACCACATTATTTCAAGAGTGAGCCTTTCAT
>JABMPH010000457.1 GCA_013203805.1 Bacteroidota bacterium
ACTTGCCGCAGTTGTTATTTTACAATCTCAAAATATTGTTGATAGTTTGAAGACAAAACTTGAGAATACACACGAAATAAATGAAAAAATTGATATTTACTTACAACTTAGCAAACAGTACGAAGATATTGATATTACCAAGGCCTTTGATTGCGCTGATAAGGCAATGCTCCTTGCCGAAAAAACCAATGCCAAATCATATCTTGGTTTAATTTATACATATCTTGGAGTATATTCAATTCTTCAGGATAGTATTGAAAATGGAGAAGCCTATTTTAATAAAGCTAAACTTTACTTGCTGAATAATGATAATCCAAAAGAATTAATATCAGTTTTCCTTTCAATTGGAAATAGGTATGTTGAGAAAGATAATTATGCTGAGGCAATGAAATATTATTTGAAAGGTATTGATTTATCTAAGAAAGCAGGCCTTAAGCAAAAACTACCCAACCTTTATAATAACCTAGGAATAGTATATCTAAATACAAATAATACTGAAAAGGCACTAAATTTATATTCAAAAGCCCTTGAGTTATTTAAGGAGCAAAAGGATACAATGAATATTGCCGGAACAACTACTAACATAGGATCTATTTATATACAGCTGGGGCAGAATGAAATCGCTGAAACCTATTATCGGTCGGGATATGAGCTTTTTAAGGAGTTTGGGAGTTTTGAAGGAATGGCACATTCCCAATTAAAACTTGGGTTGCTTGATTTACTGAAGCATGAATATGATAGCGCAGAGCAACATTTTGTAGAAAGCATAAAAATACAGAAGGAACTTGTGATTACTTATTCTGGATCAAAATCATTCTTTCTTGCCGAAACATACATTAATCTTGGTATTGCTTATTTAAATTTAAATAAGTTTGATGATGCTCGGGAAAATTTACTGGATGGCTACAATATCGCAAGAAATACAAATCAATATCGTTTAATAGCCTTAGCCTCGCAACATCTTAGTCAGTACTTTCAAAATATTGAAAATTTTGAATCATCATTGAACTATTTCCAAATATTTAAACAATATTCCGACTCTAATTTTAATGAGGAAAGTGTTATAAGGCTGACGCAGGTTGAGATGCAAAATGAATTTAAAATTAAACTTAAAGAAGAAGAGTTAGACAGGAAAATAGAAGTTCAAAACGAAAAGCGAAAAAATTTAATCTATATAATAATAAGTGTAGGGCTTTTTCTACTTCTAACAATAGTTGGGTTGTTACTTAAACTTGAAAAAACGGGAAAACGCAAGGCAGAGTTAGAGAAAAGTAACCTCTCGGTTAAGCTTGAGCACACAAACAAGGAGTTAACGACTTATGTTATGTACTTACTTCGGAAAAATGAATTTATTATAAGTATTGCTGAAAAACTGAAAGTTGCCCGACTTGATGCCAAAACCGAGAATAAAAAGATAATGACTGAGCTTATTAAAGAGCTTGAATCGAACTCTACTGTGGTCTCATGGGAAGAATTTGAAGTAAGATTTCAACAGGTTTATACAGGCTTCTATAAAAAACTTAATAATGATTATCCTGATCTTTCACCCAATGAGTTACGATTATGTGCTTTCTTTAGATTAAATATGACAACAAAAGAAATCGCCGCTATTACATACCAATCAATTAACAGTATTACTGTTGCTCGTTATCGATTAAGGAAAAAATTAGGAATTACCTCTGATGAAAATTTGATAGCTTTTCTAACGAAAATGTAAAACACCTTTCGTTTTATAAATTATACTTTCCAGCATACTATTCACAACATTTTACATTTTTTTGGATAGTATTTCAATTATAAGAAAAAACAATAGACTACACATTACCTGTATGTTAGGTTAGTATGTATGGTTGTTGTAATGCATAAGTACATCAATTGTAGGTGTAATATACTTGATGTCTCCATAAAAGAAGTATTTATTTGCATCGTAATTGAAGAAACATAGCAATCACAATATGTCAAAGGAAAAGAATATTGAAGAATCATTAATCGAAAAGCTTGATAAGCTTATTGAATCCAAAAAGGATGAGTCGAGTGCTCTAAAAAAAATATTTGAGTCTTTCGAAAATGGAAATTCAGATAATCAAAAGAAACAAAATCAAAAAAAATAAAATTATGAAGAGAATTGTTACATTATTATCAGTTTTATTATTTCTTGCGGGTCAATTATCGGCCCAGGGATGGAATTACGTGAGTAGTACAGGAACAACATTTATATTATTTGGTATGTCGTTTCCTCCTGCGCAAAGTGCTACAGGTTTTGCATGTGGGATGCAATATACTTACGATGCGGATGGAGTTATTGTTAAAACCATTGATGGTGGCGATAACTGGATAACAGTACTACCTACGTCGGGCGCTATTGATGGACTTCAGGGAATCTGGTTTATCGATGATAATACGGGTTTTGCCGGTGGCTGGAATAATTACTTTATTAAAACTGTTGATGGAGGTACTACATGGACACCGGTAACTTGTGGGACAGATGTTTGGTATTATACAGATGTCAAATTTTGGGATGCAAATAATGGAGTAGCAACTGGTTCGATGAATAATTTTGGTGACCAGGCTGTTTTTATTACAAGCGATGGCGGAAACACGTGGGTCTCAGCAACATCAGGCATAGGAGTAAACTCAATTATGGGATTGAGTTATGCCGATCAGAATACTATTTTTGCAGTTGGAACTGATGCAAAGGTGTATAAATCCACCGATGGCGGTCATAACTGGACAGTTATAAAAACATTATCAGCAATGTTATTTGGAGTGGATTTTGCTGATGCAAATTTTGGAGTAGTTGGTGGAGAAGAAAAGATGTTTGCAACTTCAGATGGAGGATCTACATGGACAACCTATACCACCGGGTATGAGAATTTTTATGGCACTCATGCAAAAACTAATGGAACAGCATACATTGATGGAACAGATGAAAATATTTATGTTACAACCGATTTTGGAGCAACCTGGTCGATGGAGCATAATGGAGCAGGTAGCTCAAGCCTATACAGAATAAAAGAAACTGCAGACGGAAACCTTTTTACTTGTGGATCTCAAGGTACAATTATAAATAAAGCTCCGGTTTTTGGTGCTAATTTTGAAGCAAGCAGCGATAGCGTTTGTGTTGGGAATACTATTGATTTTACAGATATGTCATTAGGTGGAATAATATCTTGGAACTGGACTTTTGAGGGAGGAACACCTGCCACATCAACAAATCAAAATCCAACAGTAACATATAATACTATAGGTGTTTATGATGTTACGCTCGAGGTTTCTGATGGAACTAATACAAATACTATGCTCGTTGAAGATATGGTAACGGTAATTGAAAACCCAATAGCTCCAAATGAGCCAACAGGTATTACAACAATGTGTGCTGGGGGTACCGAGGTATACACAACTCAAGCTGTGGCTTCTGCTGATTCATATTATTGGGAAGTCTCTCCATCTGACGCTGGAACAATAACTGGTACTGGAACTGAAGGAACATTTATTTCGGATAATAGTTGGGCAGGTACCTATACTGTAAAAGTAAAAGCAACAAATATGTGTGGATATGGACCTTGGTCAAATGAGTTAAGTTGTACATTAAATTTCAACCCAACAGCATTTGTCCTCAGTGATGGGGGTGGATATTGTGCAGGTGGCCCAGGTATTGAAATTACTCTTGATGGATCAGAAACAGGAGTTGACTATGAACTCTTTTATGAAGGAACAACCACTGGAACTATTATTGCAGGAACTGGAAGTCCTATTAGTTTCGGAGAATATACTGATCAAGGAATTTATACAGTTACAGGTTCAACATCAACATGTTCAGAAAACATGGTGGGTACACCTTATATTTTTGTTGAATTTGCTCCTGAAAAAGGTAATATACCTGAAGGACCTACAACTGCTTGTTCTGGTTCAACAACAGATTATACAGTGGAACCACTATTTGCAGCTGATACAATTATGTGGGCATTAATTCCTTCAGATGCAGGTGTTATAACTGGTAGTGGAGAAAATATTTCAATTACATGGAGTAATGATTTTTCAGGTGTTGCAAGTTTAACAACTCAAGGTAGTAATGATTGTGGAGTTGGCGATGAATCTGATCCACTTGAAATTACAATCTCACTCATCCCTACTCCCGAAATAACAGGGCTTACCATAGTATGTGACGAAGATGAAGAAGAATATTCTACAGAAGATAATGCAGGAAGCACATATGAATGGACAGTAACAGGTGGAGAAATAATTGGAGGTTCTGACACATATATGATAACCGTTTTGTGGGGAGTTCCGGGAATGGGTAATGTTTCTGTTGTGGAAACTGTTGGAGATTGTATGGGAAGCTCAGAAGATCTTGAAGTAACAATAGACGAATGCATCGGGATTGATGAGTTAATTTCATCTGATATTGAACTTTTTCCAAACCCTGCAATAAGTGTTTTAAATGTTAATCTTACTGTTGTAGAAGGTGAAAAATATACAATCATTATCCATAACCTTCTTGGGCAAGTAACAAATACTATAGAAGGAAAAGGGAATGGAATGCAGCAATCATTAAAGATTGACACAAAGGATATGAAAGAGGGTCAATACATAATTAGTATAAGTACTGAAAATGGAGCTGTTGCAAACAAAAGATTCATGGTAATAAAATAGGTTAGTGAGTTTTTACCTCTGATAAAAGCTAACCATTTTTCAGAGTTATTAAACTGTAAAAGAGTCGTCTCGAATTTCGTGGCGGCTCTTTTTTTATCACTTATTGGAATAAAAATCTCAAATTTGGAAAACCCAATCACAGTTAAATAATTATAAAAGTCTGTAATACAGGCATATAAAGACTAAATTGAGGAATTGGCATACTTTTTGAGATTACATTTATTGTAAATAGGACTAATTTTCAAATTATAAAGATCATGAAAAAAATAATAATGCTATTTGCGGCACTAACATTTATAATTAGTTCATGCAAAAAAGAAATAAGAGAAAATGAAGTTCCGGTTGAAACTCAAACCATGGCTGATTTAACCATTGATGATCAGTTTAACTGGAAAACGACCAAAGACGTTACACTTTCGCTTTCATGTTATTTGGATAACACTGTAACTATTAAATCGCTGGAAGGCGATATCTTAATGAAAGCATTCCTTAAGAGCGGACTTAAGTTCGATACTAAAATCACAATACCTTCATATGTAAATGAAGTAGAGTTGATTTATAATAATCAGAGTCATTTGGCTTCTGTGGCTAATAATCATTTGGAGTATTATTTCAACTAACAAAGGAAATTTCCAATCTAAAAAATTGAGCTATGAAAAAACAATTTTTTTTACTTATTGTGGTAACAAGCCTATTTGTTTCAGGTATTTTTGCCACTTCGGTAACACGATATGTTTCGCCAACAGGTAGCAATACTCCTCCATATTTAACTTTGGGTACAGCAGCTCACGAGATACGTCATGCTGTTAGTATAAGTAATAGTGGAGATGTTGTTATGGTTGATGATGGAACTTACATACTGTCAACAGATATTGTTATCACCAAAGGGGTTATAGTTTCCAGTATAAATGGATCAGATGTAACTATAGTCGATGGTAATAACTCTGTAAGATGTTTTTACCTTGATCATGTAGATGCAGCAATAGAAGGGTTTACTATTCAGAACGCCAAGTATTTAGGCGGTTTTGGTGGTGGAGTTAACATAAATAATAATGGCACAGTAAGAAACTGTACTATTAAAAATAGCGAGGCTCGTGATGGTGGCGGAGTGGCTCTTGATAATGGAGGTTTGGTAGAAAACTGTTATATCTATGGAAATACAGCTATTTACGGAGGAGGAATACGCTTATTAAATGGCGGTGAAGTAAGGAACTGTGTTATTAAAGGTAATACAACAACAAATTATGGCGGAGGAGTTAATATTTGGAATGGGGGCAAAGTTAAAAACTGTGTTATTACTGATAATACAGGACCTCATGGTGCAGGAATACGGACACGAAATAATGGACTCGTTTATAACTGTATAATTTATTATAACAATGGCGATAATTATGAAGTAGATGGCTCAGGATATCACTATTATAATACCTGTACTACTCCCGCATTACCTGGAACATACAGTACAAACAGCATAAGTTCAGTTCCATTATTTACAGATTTAACTCCTGGGTCGGAAGATTATAGATTACAATCAACATCACCTTGTATTGATGTTGGAATGAACTTTAGTTGGATGAATACTGTTCTCGACCTTGATGGTAATAATCGTATTGTTAATGTAATAGTTGACATGGGACCCTACGAATATTCTACTCCTTTACCAACCGATACGGATGGTGATGGTGTTGCTGATGTAGATGATGATTATCCAAATGATTTTGACAGAGCCTATAATAATTTTTATCCGGCTGGAGGATTTGGGTCACTAGCTTATGAAGACCTATGGCCAGGAAGAGGTGATTATGATTTTAATGATCTGATTATTGATTATCAATTTAAAACAGTTACAAATGCATCAAATTATATTGTAGAAACATATTCAACATTTGTTGTAAAGGCTTTTGGCGCATATTTTAAAAATGGTTTTGGTTTTCAGTTTGCAAATAACAATATTGCTGCCGCAGATATAGTTTCAGTAACAGGGTATGATTTGCAGGAAGGTTATATCGCCATAGAAGCAAACGGGCTTGAAACAGGGCAATCCATACCAACTATTATTGTTTACGATAATGCATATAACATATTGCAGCATACTGGAACTAGTATTGGTGTTAATACAGAGATATCAGCTCCATATGTTACCCCTGATACATTGAATATATTAATGGATTACACACAAAATACTTATTCATTATCAGAATTGGATCTTCCTAACTTTAACCCATTTATAATGGTAGATATGGTTCGGGAAATCGAAGTGCATTTACCAGGTTATCACCCTACTGATCTTGCTGATCAAACAGTATTCGGCACAGTAGATGATGATACTAATCCTGCAAATGATAAGTATTATAAAACAGTAAGTAATCTACCATGGGCTATTAATATCCCCGAAACTTTTGAATATCCAATTGAAAAAAGGGATATTACAGCTGTTTATTTAAAATTTGCCCAATGGGCAGAAAGCGGGGGAACTTTGTTTCAGGATTGGTATAAGGACGAACCAGGATACAGAAATAATTCATTTATTTACACTCATAATTAATTGGTAATTGGGAAATAAAAAACCCCGGAGTTCTGCTCCGGGGTTTTTTTATGTAAATAAAGGAAACAACTACAATGGAATATTTCCATGTTTCTTTGGAGGAGTATTGTCAGTTTTATTTTTTGTCATTTCAAGAGCCTGAACAATTTTTTTACGAGTTTCGTGTGGGTAAATGATTTCATCGATATAACCCAACGCAGCAGCTTTGTATGGGCTGGCAAAATTTTCGCGATATTCAATTACCTTTTCTTTTCTTTCCTCTTCCGAGAGATTTCTGTAAATGATATTTACTGCACCATCCGGTCCCATAACAGCAATTTCGGCAGTTGGATATGCATAGTTTACATCAGCCCCAATATGCTTGCTCGACATCACATCATAAGCACCACCATATGCCTTACGAGTGATTATGGTAATTTTTGGCACAGTAGCTTCTGCAAAAGCATATAGCAATTTGGCTCCATGCTTAATTATTCCTCCAAACTCCTGGGCTGTTCCTGGTAGGAAACCGGGCACATCTTCAAAAGTGATAAGAGGTATATTGAAAGCATCACAAAAACGAACAAATCTGGCGGCTTTTGTAGAACTGGCTATATCCAAAACTCCGGCAAGTACCGATGGTTGGTTAGCAACTATACCAACAGGTTTACCTGCTATACGTGCAAAGCCAACTATGATATTCTGGGCGTAATGTGGCTGAACTTCAAGGAAATGATTATTATCAATAACAGGCATAATTATATCGAACATATTGTAAGGTTTGTTCGGATCTTCTGGAATAACTTTATCAAGTTTTGGTTCAAGTCTATCCAGATCATCAGTACAAATCTTTTGTGGAGGATCTTCCATATTATTGGATGGAATAAAGCTCATTAGCTCTCTAATCATCATAACTGCCTGCTCATCATCATCTGCAGTAAAGTGAGCTACTCCCGATTTCTTATTGTGAGCCATAGCACCACCAAGATCTTCCATTGTTACATCCTCGTTTGTTACTGTTTTTATAACATCGGGACCGGTAACAAACATAAAAGATGTTTCCTTAACCATTAGGATAAAATCGGTAATTGCGGGGGAGTATACCGCACCTCCGGCACATGGTCCTAGAATTGCAGAAATTTGAGGAATCACTCCTGAGCTTCTAACATTTCTATAAAAGATATCTGCATATCCTGCGAGACTTTCTACGCCCTCTTGGATACGAGCACCACCAGAATCATTAAGACCAATTACAGGTGCCCCCATTTTCATAGCAAGATCCATTATCTTAATTATCTTATCGGCATTTGCACGACTCAATGAGCCACCGGCAACAGTAAAGTCTTGTGCGAAAACATACATCAGTCTACTCTCTATTTTACCATAGCCTGTTACTACACCGTCGCCTAAAGGTTTGCTATTTTCCATCCCGAAATCAGTGCAGCGATGAGTAACAAATTTATCGATTTCAACAAAAGTACCAGCGTCAAACAGATGATCAATACGTTCTCTGGCTGTTAGCCTACCAGCCTTATGTTGTTTATCAATTCGAAGTTGGCCTCCGCCCAGTTCGGCTAATTGACTTTTTTCCTCGAGTATTTCTATTTTTGATTTTATCGACATTTTTTCTAGTTTTTTGGTAAATGAGTGAATGATTAAATGTTTGAATAATTAGTGCTGCTGATAGTATATTGTTAACTACATAAGGCAATTTAATTATTCAAGCATTATAAGGGGCTGGTCGCCCTCAATATTATCTCCTTCTTTTACTAATATTTTTGTAATTGTCCTATCTTTCACAACCTTATATTCACTTTCCATTTTCATGGCAGAAACAACAATAACTGTATCGCCACCTTTAACTTTATCTCCCTCCTTAACAAGGATTTTTACAATTTTGCCTGGCATTGGAGTAAAAATGTAGGAATGATCTTCATTCTCAGATTCTTTCCTGCTATTTTTATAACGTGACTCTGCATCAATAACATCAATATCAAATGAATTATAAAGAGTTGTTGCGTGATAGGATTTTTTATCCTTCGATATTAACTCGATATTATATGAAATTCCTTCATACAGTACTGAGTAAACCCCCTTTTCAACTTCAACGATATCAACTTTATATGTTCTGCCGTCAACACATACTTCCATAATATCGCCATCAATACTTAGTAACTCGATATTTGATTGTTTATCATCAACTTTAATTTCGTATCCCATATCTACCTTTTAACAATGTGATTATAAACGTGTAACATTTCTTTTTCTACCAAAAGCCTTCCAATTACCATCCACTGGCTTACAGTAACGATGTTCCTTAAATTTTTCAATATTATTTAAGTAATCAACAAATACAGCAATTGTAGCCATATCTTTTACTCGTTGAGGTGATGTTTTTCTGGGCAGAAGGTATTTTTCATTGTCCTGAATAAAATGTGTATTGTATTTGCCCTTAACGAAATCAGGTACATCAAGAATTCGGTTAAGGAATGGAATTGTAGTTTTTATGCCAGTAATTTTATAAGCGTAAAGGGCTCTTTTTAATCTATCAATAGCTTCCTGCCTAGTCATTGCCCAAACTATGAGTTTCGATATCATTGGGTCGTAATGAATTGGGATTTCATAGCCTGTATAAACATAACCATCATGCCTTACCCCAAGCCCAAGGGGTTCGGTCATATGCTCAATCCTGCCAGGGTTAGGCATAAAATTATTATCAGGGTCTTCAGCATAAATTCTTACTTCGATAGCATGTCCTGTTTGTTTAAGATCTTCTTGCTTAAACTCAAGTGGTTTATTATTTGCAATATTGATTTGTGTTTTAACAAGATCAATACCAACAACCCTTTCAGTAATAGGATGCTCTACCTGAAGGCGGGTATTCATTTCGAGGAAATAGTAGTTTAGATCATCGTCCACTATAAACTCAATGGTTCCTGCTCCTGAATAATTTACTGCCTTTGCCGCTGCAACAGCATGATTTCCCATTTCTGTTCTAACTTTTTCCGTCATTATTGGTGATGGGGTTTCTTCAACAACCTTTTGGTGACGACGTTGTACAGAACACTCTCTTTCAAATAAGTGAACGCAATTACCATGGTTGTCGGCAACAATCTGGAATTCAATATGGTGAGGTGAATTAATATACTTTTCAATATATACAGCATCATTTGAAAATGAAGCCAAAGCTTCAGATTTTGCTGATGTAATAGCAGATACAATATCTTCCGATTTAGTTACTAACCTCATGCCTTTACCACCACCTCCAGCGCTGGCTTTAATCATCACAGGTAATCCAATTTCATTAATTACCTCGATTGCTTTCTTAATATCGGTTATTGGTTCAGTTGTGCCGGGGACAACCGGTACATTGGCGCTTTGCATCTTTTTACGTGCGGTGATTTT
Source organism: Bacteroidota bacterium (assembly GCA_013203805.1). GTDB lineage: Bacteria > Bacteroidota > Bacteroidia > Bacteroidales > F082. The sequence continues at coordinate 10,583 of JABMPH010000457.1, forward strand.
ATCACCCATCGTATTTATGGCATAGGAAGAAGGCCCAATAAATATAATTCCTTCTTTCTTGCACCGATCCGAAAATTCAGCATTTTCTGATAAAAATCCATATCCAGGATGAATAGCATCAGCACCACTTTTTTTGGCAGCATCAATAATATTGTCAATTACAAGGTAGCTTTCATTTGAGGGTGCTGGTCCAATGTTATATGCTTCGTCAGCAAATCGTACATGCATTGAGGTTCTGTCGGCATCAGAATAAACAGCAACAGACTCAATACCCATTTCCCTACAACTTCTCATTACTCTAATGGCAATCTCTCCCCTATTGGCAACAAGTATCTTTTTAATCATAAAATTTACTTTAAAACACAGGATGTCAGGCATTTTTATAATTCGCCCATGTGTTATTGAACGCGTAAAGATATAAAATTATGAAAATATGCCTATATACATATGTTATTTCCTATTCAAAAAACATATCTTTGGGTATTATTCAGGTAAACAGAAATGAAAATAAGCTTGCTCATATTAATTATTCTATCAATATCTTTTTCCACTTCAAGTTTTGCTCAGGTTGGAAAGGTTGAACAGTATTCAAATGCAAAAACTGCACTCATAATTGATAGCCTGGAGCAAGTAATATCCAATTCGCCAGAAATTGTCAATAGAGATATATCATATCAACTGGCCCATCTTTACAAACATATCGATCAGGATCAGGCTAAAATGTTTGCCCATCGATTTATTTTTACTAGCGACAGTGTAACATCTGCGATTATGCTTAATAGTATATATGGATTATTAGCAAATATTCATGAGTCTCAAAAAAATATAGATTCAAGTTATTATTACTTGACTCTGCAAAGCAGTTTATCAGATGATTCCAGATTGGAAAATAATGATGCTATTAAGCAAAAGTATCTGGGCAATTATAATGGAAACAATAGTAATAATGGGATAATTGGCTTTAGTAGTATTAACTTTTTTATTATTCTGATACTTATATTATTCATACTAATTATAGTTGCATATTTTTCAGTTTCCAAGAAAAAGAATGCTCAGAAAGAAGCTGCAAAAAATAAGGAACTTGAATTTGCAAATACAAAGCTACAAGAGTTTAGTGATGAACTTCAGCAAGCGATTATGGCTAATACTATTGACAGGGCTATTGAGTTAGAGGAAACCAGCAATGTAATTGTTAACCTCAGGAAATCTCTTAAAAAAGCAGAGGAGTCAAATTATCTTAAGAATGCTTTTCTTGGAACAATGAGTCATCAAATACGAACCCCTTTGAGTGGGATTATGGGATTTTCGGATATGTTAGAGACGGAACTTGCTCTTAGGGGTAATGAAGATCTTTACGAGTTTGCAAAAAACATTAAAGAAGCGGGTGAAAAGTTAATGAGCCTAATCACAAACATTATTGATATATCCAGTATCGAAGCAAATATTCTGGAACTTAATATTATTTCGTGTGATTTAAATAAAATTGTAAGAAGTGTTGAAAAAGAATATGTTTTTAAAGCCAAAGAAAAGGGGCTAATTTTTAAAACGAAGTTTGATAAGGATATTCCTGCTATATATGCTGACAAAGATAATCTGGTAAAAGTATTGAAAGTTGTTATGGATAATGCTATTCAATATACCAGCAAGGGTTTTGTTACAATCTCTACCAGCTATAATTTTAAAAAAAATAAGGCCACAATTGAAGTAAAGGATAAGGGAATTAGTATTGATACCGAAACCATGAAAATGTTAATTGAGTCGTTTGATTATTCAAAACATGGAAGTTCACTCACATATCAGGGGAGTGGTCTTGGATTAATCCTGGCACATAGGCTAATTACACTAATGAACGGTAGTCTAGAGTTGGTATCTGAAAAAGAAATCGGAACAGAAGTGGTCATTACATTGCCTTGCTTATTAGCCGAGGGGCAAAATGACACGGATAAAAACACATTAGAAAATGCAACCATAATTAATGCTCCCGAATATGGGAGACTTAAGATTTTTATAGTTGAAGATGATAGAATGAACCGTATGGTACTGGAAAAAATGCTTAAGAAAACGGGTGAAATAACCACTGCCATTGATGGTGATGATGCCCTTAAGAAACTTAAGAAAACCAGTTCATCAGGAAATTATTATGATGTAATGCTATTTGATATTAACCTTCCTGCACCATGGGATGGAATGAAACTCATGAGAGAGATTAGAAAACGGTTTCCTCATACTAATAACACACCTTTTATTGCCCAAACTGCCTATGCCATGTCGGGCGATAAGGATTTGTATCTTGATGCAGGTTTTAACGACTACATTTCGAAACCCATTAATAAAACTGAGTTGATAACAATGATTCAAAAGCAACTGGAATTGTTTAAAAATAGATAGTTTCTAATACCAGAAAACGATTGCATTGTTAAACAGCATGCTGCAAATTTTCGATAAATATTTCGCTATATGTGGTTGTTGTAATGTTTTCCATAACAAGATTTAAGAAATAAACATAAATTTGTAGTCTGTTTTAAAAACAATAAAAATATAAAGATGAAAACAAGAATATCTGATAAAGTTAAACCAGGGTTTGTTTTTGGTGATGACTTAAAAACAATATTTGAAATAGCCAAACAAAACAAATTCGCAATACCCGCTGTAAACGTAGTTGGCACCGATTCAACTAACGCAGTAATGGAAGCAGCAAAAGATGTTAACTCTCCAGTAATTGTCCAGTTTTCCAATGGAGGTGGCGCATTTTATGCAGGAAAGGGACTATCAAACGAAAATGAAAAAGCTGCTATTGCAGGATCTGTTTCAGGGGCATTACATGTACATAAACTTGCCGAGTTATATGGTATTCCTGTAATTTTACATACCGATCATGCAGCTAAAAAACTATTACCTTGGATAGATGGGTTGCTAGATGCTGGTGAAATTCATTTTAGAGAAACTGGTAAACCATTGTTTAGTTCTCATATGCTCGACCTAAGTGAAGAACCACTCGAAGAAAATCTTGAAATCTGCAGTAGATATCTCGAAAGAATGAGCAAAATGGGAATGACCCTTGAAATAGAACTTGGTATTACAGGCGGTGAAGAAGATGGTGTTGATAATACCGATATCGACAGCTCAAAATTATATACCCAACCCGAAGAAGTAGCAAGGGCGTTTGAAGTACTTTCGAAAGTTAGCGATAACTTTACGATAGCTGCCGCCTTTGGCAATGTTCATGGTGTATATAAACCGGGTAATGTAAAATTGGAACCTGCGATTCTAAAAAATTCACAGGCTTTTATTAGTGAGAAATATAATAAAGAACACAACTCTGTAAATTTTGTATTCCATGGGGGATCAGGTTCAGAAGCATCAAAAATCAAAGAAGCTATCTCCTACGGAGTTATTAAGATGAATATTGATACTGATACCCAATGGGCTGCATGGGATGGTGTGCGTGAATATGAAGCAAAGAACCATGACTACCTTCAAGGACAAATTGGTAATCCTGATGGTGAGGATGTGCCAAATAAAAAATACTACGACCCGAGAAAATGGCTTAGGGCTGGTGAGGTATCAATGGTAGTAAGATTAAAAAGAGCTTTTGAAGAGCTAAATTGTATTGATAGATACTAAAGTGAAATATGGAGTAGTGGAGTGATGGGTTAATGTAGTTTGAATGTTTCAACCCAATACTCCAACACTCCAACTCTAAAAAAAAGACTTAATCAAAATAAATGCTTAATTATCCTCCTAAAATATTACTAGCATTTGGTGAAACTTTTTCTGTTGAATGGGAAGAATTTTACAATTGGCTTTTGGAGAATGGTTATCCTGAGTTGGCAGCCCTTAGCAGTGGAATTAGAGGTAGCGATGAAGCCCTCGACTGGCTGGAAAAAAATAAGTTTCCACAATATGCTGCATTCGATGGCGCAATTGATAACAAACCACAAGCATACGCATGGCTTCGCGAATATGAATTCGATTTTCTGGTAATTTTTGCCGATGCAATAAACCAAAAACCCCATGCCATAGCCTGGTTTAATGAAAATAACCTTGAAATATTTACTGTGCTTGCTGCAAAAATACATAGCTTTCGTAATAATCAAACCTTCGATTATCATAAGTTGCATTTTTAGATAGTTCAATTCTTATATACATCATTGTTCACCAACTCTTCTACATCATTTAAGTGATTGAACAGTTTGTTGATGTCCAAATTACAAGTAGTTTTGTATAAAAAATATCAACCATGAAAAAGCAAGTATTCTCAACAACAATTTTACTAATTGCACTTGTCCTCATTATTGCATCATGTGATTCTAGTGCCAAAAAAGCAGAGTCTAAAAAAGATGGTATTAATGTAGGAAACATAACCCCTGATAATAAAGCAAGTGGCAATTTGGCTATCACACTAGATGAAGCTACTCTGCTTATGCAAAAGTATAACAGACTTACCGAAAAATGGTTCACTTATACCTACACTCGAGCATGGATTGAAATAATCCAAATCAGTGAAAACAAATACAATTATTACCTTGGTATTGAAGCTAGTCTTGAAAGCAAAAATAACGAACAACCATATAGCTGTTATTCCATTTATACTGAACTAGAGCAGACCAATAATAGTTTGATTTTTTACCCAGATGCATTTCAGCAATCCTGTCGAGGTAAATTCTGCAAAAGCTGCAAACTTGTATTATTTGAAAACAATGAATTAGGTTGTGATTGCGTATCATCTGTTAATGACCCTGAAAATAAAGAGGAAGGAAAGTGCAATCATAGCATTTCCAGAGTTATGAGTGAAGAACAGGAAAAAAATGATGAAATATAGTTGGAGGTAAGAAACAAGTGTCAGGATTTAATAATGGGCATATAAATAGTTGTCTCTTAGAAAACTGCTCATAAAACTAGTGTCCTTAAATTTATATCGGATAATCCTTAAATATTTCTGATGATTTCATTAGGATGTCAACGTACTGCGCTCTGCGATATGCATAAGGATCCTTAATGTTTTTCCTCGAAAGGTTACCCCTAAAATCTTCAAGTGTTTCATATTGTTTGTTGGCCATCCAAATTTCCATGTCTTCTAGCATCTTTGTAATTTGCTGTGGGCCATGTTTGTAAATAGCACTAACAACCTCAACAACATTTGCACCAGCCAATATCATTTTAATAACATCTTCGCCGGTAAATATTCCTCTGTTTGCACAGATATCAGCATTAATATTATCATAAAGTAACCCAACGTAACGAAGAGGTAAACGACTGTCATACTCTGAGCTAAGATTGTAAGGAAAAGTCATCTTCTCCAGGTTGATATTAATATCAGGGTGGAAAAGACGGTTAAATAGTACAAAGCCATCAACACCTCTGCGATCCATTTCTTTAAATGTATACAGTGGGTTTGTATAAAAAGGGCTTAATTTAACACTCACAGGAATTTTTACTGCATCTTTTACCTTTTCAATTATGTCGAGTTCCGAATTAAGAATGGATCGTCCTTCCATTTCGAAATCCTTGGGGTTATTATAGAAGTTCAGCTCGAGCGCATCTGCACCAACATCTTCAAGCTTTTTCGCATATTCTACCCAAGTATCATCATAAATTGCATTCAAACTTGCAATCACAGGAATACCAACGGTTTTTTTTGCATCTGCAAAATTCATAAGGAAATCTTCAGGGCCTGAATCAAAGGTATCAGCAAATCCAGATGACATTTCTGCATGACGCTCTTCGTTACCGGTCATTGTTTGATCCATTTGAAGGTTTTCCAAATGTATCTGCTCTTCGAACAAGGATTTATATACTATTGCTGCAGCACCAGCATCTTCAAGTTTCTTTATTGTATCAAGGTCGGTTACAAGATTGCTTGCTCCAACGATTATTGGATTTTTTAATTCGAGTCCTAGGTATTTTGTCGACAGGTCCATATTAACTATTTTTAGACATTATTTTTCTTGGCTGTAAAATTACGATATTTTCATTTCCAATTTAACATCTTACAATCTAAATTGATTTTAAATTGCATGTTTTAGTGTTATTAATTAGACAAAACAGGATGTTAAATTTGTTGAAATGAGTAATTTCGCAACAATTCATAAATTAGAATATTCTTTACTACTTTCTTAATATATAAATCATGAACAGAAAGAAAAAATTTATCACATGTGAAGGTAACTATGCCGCTGCATATATAGCATATATGTTTAGTGAAGTAGCTGCCATTTACCCTATTACCCCGTCATCTGATATGGCGGAATACATTGATCAATGGGCTGCCAACGGAAAAAAAAATATTTTTGGTGAAACAGTAAAAGTTGCAGAGATGCAATCAGAAGGCGGCGCCTCAGGTGCTGTACACGGATCGTTACAGGCGGGTGCCTTAACAAGTACATTCACAGCTTCACAGGGTTTGTTGCTGATGATACCAAATATGTATAAAATGGCTGGTGAGTTACTTCCAGCAGTATTCCATGTAAGTGCCAGAAGCCTTGCAGCACAAGCACTTTCAATTTTTGGCGATCATAGCGATGTTATGAGTACACGTCAGGCTGGTTTTGCAATGTTAGCTACCAGTAGTGCTCAGGAAATTATGGACTTAGCCGGAATTGCTCACCTTGCAGCAATTAAATCAAGAATTCCATTCATTCATTTCTTCGATGGTTTCAGAACCTCTCATGAGTTATTGAAAGTTGAAGCAATGGATCAGGATGAGATGGCTAAATTAGTTGACTACGATGCACTTCAAAGGTTTAGAGATAATGCTCTTAATCCGGAACATCCCGTAACAAGAGGTACTGCACAAAACCCGGATATATATTTCCAATCACGTGAAGCTTCATCTAAATTTTATGATGTTATTCCTGATATGGTTGAAGATTATATGCAGGAAATCAAAAGGATAACAGGACGTGAATATCACCCATTTACGTATTATGGTTCTGAAGATGCTGAAGATATTATTGTTGCAATAGGTTCAATTACCGAAGTAGTTAAAGAAGTTATAGATTATAAAATTGCAAATGGCGAAAAAGTTGGTTTAATAACTGTTCATCTTTACCGTCCATTCTCCGAAAAATATTTCATGAAAGCTTTCCCAAAAACTGCCAAAAGAATTGCAGTTCTTGATAGAACTAAAGAAATAGGAGCCAATGGTGAACCTTTATATCTTGATATTAGGGATCTGTTTTATGGAAAAGATAAGGCGCCAATGATTATTGGTGGTCGCTATGGCCTTAGCTCGAAGGATACTACTCCTGCTATGATTATAAGCGTTTATGACAACCTTGCTGCCAAAAAGCCTAAAAATGGTTTTACTGTAGGTATAGTTGATGATGTTAAGTTCACATCTTTACCATTGTTACCAGAAATAAGCGTGGCTCCAGCCGGAACTTATGAAGCTAAATTTTATGGCTTAGGTGCAGATGGTACAGTTGGTGCCAATAAGAATTCAATTAAAATTATTGGTGGTTCAACCGATAAGTATTGCCAGGCATATTTTTCATATGATTCTAAAAAATCAGGTGGTATAACTATTTCACACCTAAGATTTGGGGATAACGTTATCCGTTCACATTATTTGGTAGGAACTCCTAATTTTGTTGCTTGCCATGTTCCGGCATATCTCGAAAAATATGATATGCTTAATGGACTTAGAAAAGGAGGAACATTTTTATTAAATAGTATTTGGGATATTGACGAAACTAAAGATCGCCTTCCTGACCACATGAAAAAATACCTTGCTGACAATGGTATTAATTTTTATATCATTAATGCAACCAAAATAGCTGATGAGATAGGATTAGGAAATCGTACAAACACGATTATGCAGTCTGCTTTCTTTAAAGTTGCCGAAGTAATTCCTTACGAAGATGCTGTTAAGGAAATGAAAACTGCAATTTTGAAATCCTACGGTAACAAAGGTGAAGAGATAGTAAATATGAATTATGCTGCTGTTGACAATGGTGGACAAGTAGAGAAAATTGAAGTTCCTGTTGAATGGAAAGATATAGTTGTTGTTCCTAAGGAAGCTGATAAAAATCTTCCTGATTTCATTAAAAATGTAGTAAATCCAATTAACCTTCAAAAGGGTGATAGTCTGCCTGTAAGTATATTTAATGGTCGCGAAGATGGTACATTCCCTAATGGAACAACTGCCTTTGAAAAACGCGGCGTTGCAACTAATGTGCCGGAGTGGATTGAAGATAATTGTATCCAATGTAATCAATGCGCACATGTTTGTCCACATGCTGCAATTCGTCCTTTCTTATTAACAGATGAAGAAGCTGCAAATGTACCTGAAGGTACTAGGTTAATTCAAGGTGCAGGTCCGATTAAAGCGTTTAAATACCGTATTCAGGTAAGTGCTCTTGATTGCACAGGTTGTGGTGTTTGCGTAGAGGTTTGTCCTTCAAAAGTTAAATCACTTGTGATGGAACCAATTGGTACACAACTGGATGAAATTGACAGATGGAATTATATGCACGAAAAAGTTGGATATAAAGAGGATATCGTACCTAAAGACAAGAGTGTTAAGAACAGTCAATTTGCTCAACCATTATTTGAATTTTCGGGAGCTTGCGCCGGTTGTGGCGAAACACCTTATATCAAAACTGTAACTCAGTTGTTTGGCGAGAGAATGATGATAGCAAACGCAACAGGTTGTTCTTCTATTTATGGAGGATCAGCACCTGCTACTCCTTATTGTAAACACGAAGAAAGTGGTAAAGGTCCAGCTTGGGCAAATTCATTATTTGAAGATAATGCAGAATTTGGTTTCGGAATGTCAATTGGCGTTGAAAAACTTAGAGAACGTCTTGAGATTAAAATGAATGAAGCTATCGCTAATGGTTTTTCAGCTGAGTCGAAAGAAGCAATGAAAGAATGGATTGATAGTAAGGACATGGCAAATGAATCAGTAATCGCTTCAAAAAATGTAGTTGCTGCTCTTAAAAAAGAGAATAGTCCTCTAGCTAAAGAAATCCTAAAGCTTGAGCAATACATGGTAAAAAAATCACAATGGATATTTGGTGGTGATGGTTGGGCTTACGATATTGGTTTTGGTGGACTCGATCACGTACTTGCCTCTGGGGAGGATGTTAATGTACTTGTTATGGATACTGAGGTTTATTCAAACACCGGAGGTCAGGCATCAAAAGCAACTCCAACAGGATCTGTAGCTAAATTTGCAGCATCTGGTAAAAAAATCAGAAAGAAAGATTTAGGTGCGATGGCTATGACTTATGGCTATGTTTATGTTGCGCAAATTGCAATGGGAGCAAGCCAATCACAAGCATTTAAAGCTATAAAAGAAGCTGAAGCTTATCCAGGCCCATCTCTTATTATTGCATATTCACCTTGTATTGCACACGGTATTAAAGGTGGAATGAGTGGTGCTCAGCAAGAAGAGAAATTTGCTGTCGAAGCAGGATACTGGCATACTTACAGATATAATCCAGAGGTTGAAGCTGAAGGTAAGAATCCATTTACTCTTGATTCAAAGGAACCAGATTGGGCCAGATTCCAGGAATTCCTTGCAAATGAAGTTAGATATGCGTCACTTAAAAAAACATTCCCGATGGAAGCTCGTAAATTGTTTGCTGCATCAGAAGAAGATGCAAAGTGGAGATATAGAAATTATGCCAGAATGGCAAGCATGGATTATTCTAAATAGAATAAACGATTGATATGAAGGATGCTTTGGAAAAGGCATCCTTTTTTTTTACTTTTAACTTTTCTTAGGTTTAGACTTAAGAAAAGATGGATAGAAATGTTTATATAAAAAAAGTGATTATGAAAACAACAAATACCTTTTTATTCCTTGTAATCTTCCTTATTGGATTAATATCTAGTTGCGAACAAGCGAAAGATGAAGTAGTAGTGATAGCAAATAATGATTACTTACTGATGTCAACGTTATTTCAACAAAATGCAGCTGAGAAAAGAGCTCTGTCGTATCAAGCATACAATATTGCCAAATTAATGCTTAATAATGAACTTAGAATGGGGAGGTTAACAAAGAAGCTGGCGATAGTTGTTGATATTGATGAAACAGTGTTGGATAATAGCCCCTTCGAGGCTAAAAGCATACTGGAGAATACTGATTATCCAACATATTGGAACCATTGGTGCGAACTGGCAAATGCAGTTCCTTTAGCAGGATCGGTAGAGTTGCTGTTATACGCTGAATCAAAAGGTGTTGATGTTTTCTATATAACTAATCGGAAAATCGCACTCATGGACGCTACTTTAAATAATCTTAAGGATAAAGGATTTCCATTTGCAGATAAGGAACATATATTGATGAGAACCGATGAGTCAAACAAAGAGCCAAGGCGGAAAATTGTTGAATCAAATCATCATATAGTATTATTGATGGGTGATAACCTTGGCGATTTTTTACATGATTTTGATGACAAATCGATAGAAGAAAGATTTGCTTTAACCGATAGTTTAAGAAACGAGTTCGGACACCGATTTATAATGTTACCAAACCCTATGTATGGTAGTTGGGTTAATGAATTATTCGATAATAATTTAAAACTATCAAAAGAGAAAAAAATTGAGATATTTAAAAAGAAACTTATTAGTTTCTAATTTTATTGTTTTGATCCAAAATGTTAATAAAATACAAAACTACTGATTCACAGATTAAAATGATAATTCAAATATAATCTGTGAATCAGTAGCTATTCTTTTTGTAAGTAATTTAATACTAGTTTATTTCCATAAAAAATGGAAGCCGTGCCTGAACCCCTTTCATCTCTTTTAATGTTTGAATATTTTGATAGTACTTGTAATACTCTCCAAGTTCATTTTTAACAATTGTTTGACTGGCCTGACCAGTTAATTCCTCCATTAATTGCTCAATGAATTCTTTTTGTTGAGGATATGTTACAATACGATAGTTATCACCGAGCTCAGCTTTTTCAGCTGCATAGGCAATAGCATCTTCAATACCACCAAAGCTATCAATTAAGCCTAATTCCAAAGCATCTACTCCCGACCATACTCTTCCTTTGGCAATGCTATCAACATAGGTAACGTCAAGATGGCGGCTAGTTGCTACCAACTCAGTAAAATCAGTGTAGATCTTACTAATAACTTCATCGAGTTTGGCATGTTGATATGGGCTAAGAGGTTTCATAACATCAATAAAATTCGAATTTTCGTTGGTCATTATATTATCGACATTAATACCTAACTTTTTATTAAAAAAACCTTCCAAATTCGGAATTATACCAAATACGCCAATTGATCCGGTTATTGTAGTTGGTTGTGCAAAAATATAGTCGGCGCTTGTGGAAATCCAATAACCTCCCGATGCTGCAAGGTTACCCATCGAAACAATAACGGGCATATCTTTACTTGCCAATTCAACTTCACGTCTGATAACTTCAGAAGCAAGTGCATCACCACCACCAGAATTCACTCTGAAAACAATAGCTTTAACTTTTTCGTTTTTGCGGGCTTTGCTTATTGCTTCTGCTGTAGTTTCTGATCCAATATTAGTTCCATCGCCTTTTCCTTGTACAATACTTCCTTCAGCAAATACAATCGCTATTTTATCTCTCTTCAATCCTTCAGTTTCTTTAACTTTTGCACTGGTGTACTTTCCATATGACACAAGATCAAGTTTTTCATCTTCTTTAATTCCTGTTTTCTCCTTTAGCATTGCAATAACTTCATCACGGTATACAGCTCCATCTATAAATTTGTATTCAAGAGCTTTTTCGGCTGTTGAAAGCTCTAGTTTATTTGCAATCATGGTTAATTCCTCAATACTTATTCCCCTGTTTTCTGATATTGCAGTGATAAATTTTCCCCAAATAGAATTTAGCAATTCTTCCAATTGCTCACGATTTGCTTTACTAACATGTTCGAGCATTAGTGGTTCAACAGCACTCTTGTATTTATTGTTTGGTCCTCTAACAATCTGCATGTCAATATCTAACTTATCGAGCATACCTTTAAAAAACATTAGCTGTGCTTGAAGTCCTTTGAAAAGGACAGATCCTTCGGTGTTTAGATAGATTTCATCTGCAAGACTTGCCAGATAATATGCTTTTTGGTCGTAACCATTCGCATAGCTTACAATAAATTTACCCGATTCTTTGAATTCCAGCAGCTTATTTCTTATCTCTTCCGTGGTTGCCATTCCTGCGGGAATAGATTCCATATCAAGAAATATTCCGTCAATTCTTGAGTCTTTTGCTGCTTTATCAATATTTTGCAGGATTCCATAAAGGCCAATTGGTTTCTTCGATTTCATTGTTGCGAAATCAAAACCCTCAAAAGGGTTCTCAGAACTTCTATCATTAATTTCAGTATTCCATGAAATGTGAAGTATTGAATGCTCTTTAATTTTCACTTCTTTATCACCCGACATGGCAACCAAGGATGCAATCATTCCGGCGAACATTAAAAATATCACAATTAATGTGAGGATGGTACCTGCAAATGAGGCAAACATAAATTTAAAAAACTGTTTCATAGTTATATATTTTATTGGATTATATCGAAAGTACAATATTAACAAATTACTGTGAATAATTAAAACACAAGTCCTCTAAATAATAAAACTCATTTGCTGATATTTATATCATGCTAAATTCGAAAGTGAAATATGTTATAATATTGATTAAGAGTAAGAAATTATTACTCACTCTACTTTTGGTTCAATTTAGTATTGGATCATATACCTACTCTGAAATAGCAACTCACCCAATTAGTCCTAAAAAACTCACCAGTTCCAACCTGGAAGTTCTTAAACCAATTAAGATTGATTTTTCAGATTACTATTTAACCCCGGTGTCATACATGTTTAATAATCCGGTTAAGGAAAGAAGTATTATTACTCCTTCTGAAAGCATAATGGATGAAGGTAAAATTGAATCGTTAGACCTTGCTATATTTTTAACAAATAACAATCGAAATATTGACTTCAACTATGCCAAAAATTTAGCTGATTTATATGTGATTGAAGCCACACAGGAAGGTGTTAATCCCGATCTGGCATTTACTCAAATGTGTCATGAAACAGGATTTTTACGATTTGATGGAACTGTTGATAAAACTCAAAATAATTTCTGCGGACTTGGAGCAACAGGAAATGGGGTTAAAGGAATTTCATTTGTTAATCAAAAATCGGGAGTACGAGCACATATACAACACCTTAAAGCCTATGGTTCTACGCAAGAACTACGTAATGAATTAGTTGATGAGAGGTTCAGGTTTGTTAAAAGAGGAAGTGTAGTATCACTAACTGATTTAACCGGAAAATGGGCAACCGATAATAAGTATGATAAGAAAATTCGTAATTTACTAAACCGCTTATATAGCCTGTCACGCAATAGTGAAGTTACTGATATTTAGACATTCAAAATCTTTCCTGTATTTTTGATAGATTACCTGCAATATTGCCTATAAGATTTGCTAATTTTGTATTTCTTATTTTACACAATGAATTGTTTAAACAAAGTATTTTTATTGTTAGGAAGTAACATTAATCCAAGAATCAAGTATCTTGAAAATGCTGAAAAACTCATTGACGAAAACATAGGTAATATTATTAAGTTGTCAAATATTTACGAGTCGAAAGCACTGGGATTTGAATCAGATGTTAATTTTATTAATAGGGTATTGGAAGTGTCAACAAATCTTTCAGCAAATCACGTTCTTGGAAAGATTTTTGAGATAGAAAGCAAATTGGGTAGAAAAAGAGCCGCGTTTGGATACTCCTCCCGCACTATCGATATTGATATATTATATTATAATGATTTGATACTTGATGATGATAAATTAACGATTCCCCACCCACGATTGCATGAACGGAGGTTTACATTGATACCTTTAGTTGAGATGGCTCCTGATTTCAATCATCCGGTTTTTAATATGGTTAATCAACAATTATTGGATCATTGTTCAGATGACTCAGTTGTGAACGTTTATAAATGCTAGCAAGATGATGAATTACAATTTCATAGCCATCGAAGGAAATATTGGCGCTGGTAAAACATCACTTGCATCATTAATAGCAAACGAATTTAACGCAAAGTTAATTCTTGAACAGTTTGAGGATAATAGTTTCTTACCTAAGTTTTATGAGGAACCAGATAAGTATGCTTTTCCTCTGGAAATGTCTTTCTTGGCATCTCGTTTTCAACAATTAAAGGATCAGTTAGGGAACAGAGACCTATTTAAGTCGTTTACGATAAGTGATTATTACATTGTAAAATCATTAATTTTTGCTCAGAAAACTTTAATTGAAGACGAGTTTAAACTTTATACCCGATTTTTCAATATAATACTAAGTCAGCTACCTCGACCCGATTTGTTTGTATACTTATATGTAAAAACACCTAAACTCCAAGAAAATATCAAGATAAGAGGAAGGTCATACGAACAAGATATTAAAGATGAGTATTTAGATAAAATTCAAGATGGATATTTTGAATTTATGAAACAACAAAGAAATCTTCCAATTTTAATAATTGACACCAATAATATAGACTTTGTTAAAAATAACGATGATTATAGAAGAATGGTTTCTATTATTAACAAAGAGTACACGCCAGGAGTATATCGTATAATACCTTAGGGCAAAAAAAAATCCCGACTCTCATCGGGATTTTCTACATGAAAAATCTAACTTCTACTTCATATTAACGAGTGCTGTAAAATCAACATCGTTGTAATATTTTAGGAATTCTCTGTCTGTTAATGCTGCTTTGGCAACTTCAGAATCAGCTTTTATTGATTTACCTAAGTATTCAAGCATTGCTGTTTTGTTATCCTGACGAGCGGCATTAATAGCTAATAAGTATAGTGTTTCAGCATCCTGAGGAGCACAACTAAATGTTTTCTCAGCACCTGCATTGTTTCCATTAAGTAATTGGGCTAAACCTAAGTTAAAGTCGCATGAATTACCAGCTAGTAGTGATTCAGCTCTTGCATAGTCACCTAAAGCAATATTTGCTAATCCAAGGTTATAGCTAGCATCACCACCTAATTCACGAGCCTTATTGAATGAATGATTAGCTTTGTTATAATCACCAACCATCATATAATAAACTCCCATATTATTTTGAATCTCAAATGAATTTGCATTTAATTCAACGCCTTTATCAAGTAGTTCTTTTGCAATTACTAAATTACCTTCATCAAGTTCAACAGCAGCTGCATTGCTAACTGATCTCCAACATTTAGGATAAAACTCAATGATTGAAGCATAAATTACTTTTTTAGTGCCATTGTCTTCAGTAAGAGTAGCAGCATAGAAAAGCTCTTCCATTTCTAATGATGAAGGGTTTGAAGTTGAAAGGTTAGCTAACTCAGCATCTGTTTTCTTAGGAACAAAGGTGTTAACTTTAATATCAGCACGACGAAGTGGAGGAAGAATATCTCTCTCAATTTCAGGATAAATAAGAATCATATTTCTTATTTCTTCTTCTTTCTTTGATTGGTCAGCTGAATTAATGACGTTGAGAATTGCACTTTTATCTTTAATGTCGGAACCCTTAACAGCTTTCATAAAACCATTCCAATCCGGTCCGTTTGAAGTAATAGCAAAGTCAATCGCTTCTTTTGAAATAAGTTCATTTTTCTTAGCAACTTTAGTGATTTTCTTCTCCATATATTTCAATGCAGTATTAGCTCTACGCTCTGAAAGACCTTTGTTGAAAGTTTCTTCACCCTCAGGAGAAGCCCAACCAGCAATTGTAATGTCATCCAATAACCAGCCTTTTTCCATGTCTGAAATATTGTTTTTAAGAGCATTGAGATTTTTTTCATTCATGTTAAGCGGAAGTTTCCAATTCAAATCGTGAAGATTAACCTTGAAAAATAAATCGGATTGCTGAGTGCTAATTGTTACTTTTTCGTAAGCGTGAGGCGCCCAAGCTAACACTTCGGTGTTACGTAAATATTTTGAAGTGTGGATTGTACCATCTTCAAGTTTTCTTTCCTGAGCTTTATATGCTTTACTTCCATTAGCAGCAGCTGATTCGCAATTATCATAAACCTCACCGGTATATGTGTAAATAACAGGAGTTACTACAAGTTCACTTACATCCATTGCAGGATTGTAAGGAATTTTACTTGTATATGTAAATGAACCACCATTTGCATAGCTAACAAGTGTGCCATCACCAGCTACATCTTCACCTTTAAAGTTCATTGTTTTGAAAGCTGTTTCACCACCATCATATTTAAGAATAGGTGTAAAACACATAATAGCTTTTTTGTCAAAATATTTTGGAGGGAAAGTACCTTTGATAGTAACTTCTATTGAATCACCTTTTTCTTCCAATGGACTTGGGATGGTTTCTAACTGAACTTTTTCGAAGTCAGCAGCCATCTTTTTATTTTTGTTTCCGCCAAATTTAAAGCGGGCACCAATGTTAAAATGTGAATAAACATCATTTTTAACTTCCAGAGCACCATGTATTACACCATCAGCATAATCTGTATCCATCCAAGTGTATGAATAGTCACCATAAATATCCCATTTATCACTAACATTGAAGTTTACATTAAATCCAACAGGTACTGTATAGTCAACGTTTCTTTCGTTAATTCCCTTAGCTGTACCACCTGATTTGTCTCCCTTATAACCATTTCTATCAAGTTCTATATCTGTGCCAAGATCATAGGTTATGGATTTCCATTGCGCCTGACCAAAACCGGCATGTATTCCAAAATCAATAAGCCTGTCATTATAACCGCTGATAAGATTTGATAGGTTTATTCCAACATTTAAATTGCCTGCATAATAATCAGCTTCAAAACGCATATCTCTTCCCCATTGTGCATTAGGAATAGTCGTGGTTGGCACATTTTTTTTCTCACCTTCAAAAAATCCTCTTTCAATATCACCATAAACACTAAACACGGAAGTTAGTTGACGACCAAAACCAATCGCACCATTGATATTAGTGTGTCCAAAATCGGGCGCAAAATTATAACGACTTAAGTCAGCATGCGACCAAGTTGGCCCAATTTCACCTTCAACAAACCAAAAAGGTGAAAATGAAGATGTGTTTTTGCTGGCTTTTTTATCACCACCATCTTCTTGTGCGAAGAAAGTAATAGGTAAAGCCATCACAAGACTTAAGATTAAGGCCTTGGAAAAAATAGAATAAACTTTTTTCATGTTAGTAAATTTTATTGTAGAAATTATTTTTTCAAATTTATAGATTAACATCAATTAAATTATCTCTGCAAAGATAATAACAATGGTATAGTTAATCAGGCAAAAGTATAAAATTATGTTAACAATTACACAAACAACACCAATTTTTACGATAATGATTAATAATTGTTACAAAAACCAGCAACTATTTCAATTTTAGTACAATATCCCATAATACTATACCCACACTTACACTAATATTTAAAGAATGTTTTGTGCCCCATTGAGGTATTTCAATACAACTATCAGATATCTGTATGATATTATCATCAACCCCTTTAACTTCATTGCCAAATATTAATGCATATTTAGCTTCATTATCAGGGATAAAGTCATTTAATAATATACTGTTATCAACCTGTTCGATTGATAGAATCTGATAGTCATTTTCCTTTAACTGAATTACAGCATCCTCAGTATTTTTAAAGTATAACCAATCAACCGATTCTGTTGCACTTAGAGCAGTTTTATGTATTTCACGATGTGGAGGTTGGGCAGTAATACCACATAAATATAAAGCTTCAACACGAAATGCATCCGCGGTTCTAAATACTGAACCTATATTGCTCAAACTACGGATATTATCAAGCACCACAATTACATTAACTTTTGATGATTTTTTGAAATCGCTAATTGATAATCTATTTAATTCTTCATTAATTAGTTTTCTGCCCATAACACAATTAGAATTTCATCTTTAAAAGTGAAGCAAATATACTAAGACACTGGTATCTTTATACTATTTTGTTATTGAATATCATTTCTCCTTGTCACCTCTTTTATTCATTCTTGTTTCTCCACCAAAATATTTGATTTAGCTTATGTATATTTGCCTTCTGTTTTTTTTATAAGATAATTAAAATAATATTGTGGTAGAACCAACAAAATATGCTGAAACGCCTTTGATGAAGCAATATAATAGTATCAAGGCCAAATATCCTGATGCGTTGCTCTTATTTAGAGTTGGTGATTTTTACGAAACTTTTGGTGAAGATGCAATTAAAGCATCTGGCATTCTCGGAATTGTTCTCACAAAAAGAAGAAATGGAGCTGCTTCTTTTGTTGAATTAGCTGGTTTTCCACATCATTCATTGGATACTTATCTCCCTAAATTAGTTAGGGCTGGATATCGAGTAGCAATATGCGATCAGCTAGAAGACCCTAAACTAACTAAAAAGATTGTTAAACGTGGAGTAACCGAGCTTGTTACACCCGGGGTTACATTAAATGATAATGTGCTTGAACAAAAGGAGAATAACTTTTTAGCAGCGGTACATCTAACCTCAGGTATATCTGGGATAGCACTACTTGATATAAGCACTGGGGAATTTTATCTGGCGGAAGGCAATATCGAATACATCGATAAATTGCTTCAAAGTTTTTCACCTAGTGAAGTTGTAATACAGCGACAAAATAGAGGTAAGTTTTTGGAGTTGATGGGCGATAGCTACTATCTTGCATTTTTCGACGATTGGGTTTTTTCCATCGACTTTGCAAAGGAATTATTGCTGAAGCATTTTAAAACAACTTCGTTAAAAGGGTTTGGAGTTGAAGGTATAGTTAATGGAATTATTGCTGCTGGTGCTGCTCTGCATTATCTATTTGAAACACATCATCATAAACTCGATCACATAAATAAAATACGGCGTATTGATGAGGGTAAATTTGTTTGGCTTGATAAATTTACAATTCGTAATCTGGAGTTGATTTACCCATTAAGTCCTGGGGCGACAACCTTACTTGAGATAATCGATAAAACCAACTCTCCAATGGGAGCTCGATTAATGCGCAGATGGATCTCATTGCCCTTAAAAGATATTCAATCAATAAACGAAAGACTAAATATTGTTGAATTCTTAATGATAGATGAGAGTACGTCAACTCCTATCCATAAGCAAATAAAGAAAATAGGTGACCTTGAAAGACTAATTTCCAAGGTTGTTACTGCTCGGGTTAATCCTCGTGAATTAAAACAATTGCAACGAGCACTTATGGCAACAAGTTCATTAAAGAGTATTTGCAAGGATGCCGCGCAATCTGAATTAATACAAATTGCAGAAAAGTTAAATTCTTGCCATTCTCTGGCTACTAAATTGAATACTGAGTTAATAGAGGAACCTTCAATAAATATCCACAAGGGTAATGTAATTGCTGCAGGTGTTTCTGATGAGCTGGATGAATTAAGAAAAATATCAACCTCAGGGAAGGATTTTTTAAAAGAGATTCTTCATCGTGAGGTTGAGAATACAGGAATCTCATCCTTGAAGATAGGTTTTAACAATGTTTTTGGATACTATCTTGAAGTTACCCATACTCATAAGGATAAGGTTCCTGCCGAATGGCATAGAAAGCAAACTCTAACAGGGTCAGAAAGATATATAACTGAAGAACTGAAAGAATATGAAGAAAAGATTCTTGGTGCACAGGATAAAATAATTGCTCTTGAACAAAAAATATTTGATGAAATAGTTCATTATTCGGCTCAGTATGTAGAACCTATTCAGCTAAATTCAAGCATGATTGCCGAATTGGACTGTCTGTCGTCATTTGCCAGCATATCGATAGCTAACAACTATAATCGACCGGTAATTACTGAAGATTATGTGCTTGATATTAAAAATGGACGGCATCCTGTTATTGAATGTAATTTACCTCCGGGCGAAGAATATGTGGCAAACCACGTTTATCTTGATAATCAAAAACAGCAGATAATTATTCTTACCGGTCCAAATATGTCAGGTAAGTCAGCATTATTGCGACAAACAGCATTGATTGTATTGTTGGCACAAATGGGATGTATGATTCCGGCATCAGCAGCAAAAATCGGACTGGTTGATAAAATATTTACCAGAGTTGGGGCATCGGATAATATTAGTTCAGGCGAGTCAACATTTATGGTTGAAATGAACGAAACAGCTAGTATATTAAACAATATTTCAAATAGAAGTTTAATACTGTTGGATGAAATTGGTAGAGGAACAAGTACATACGATGGTATTTCAATTGCATGGTCGATAGCCGAATTTTTACACAATCATCCAGCTTATAGGGCAAAAGTATTATTTGCAACACATTATCATGAACTCAATGATATGTGTTTAACAATGAAGCGGATTAAAAATTTTCATATCAGCATTAAAGAACATGGTAATAAAGTAATTTTCCTAAGAAAATTAACAAAGGGTGGGAGCGAGCATAGCTTTGGAATTCATGTTGCTGAAATGGCAGGTATGCCAAAAAAAGTTACAAACAGAGCTAAGCAGATGCTCAAGATACTGGAGAAGAATCACTCAGGTGAAGAGCTAAACAAAGCTGTTAAGTCCTCATCAAAAGACGAAAATTTGCAATTAAGCTTTATACAACTTGATGACCCACTGCTACATCAAATTAAAGATGATATACTTAATACTGATATAAATACACTTACCCCTGTTGAAGCATTGATGAAGCTGAATGAAATTAAAAAAACTCTTGGCACATTGTGATTGTTGTTGTTCTAATTATTATAGAAATAAGTTCTGAAAATAATTGCAATTCAGTTTTTTTAAAATCAGATTAAATAATTGCGGAAAAAACTTTTGGAAATTAAAAAAAATACTACATTTGCACCTCCAAAATTTCGATGATCGATTGGTATTTTGGAAAATGCGGGAATAGCTCAGTTGGTAGAGCACGACCTTGCCAAGGTCGGG
>JABMPH010000458.1 GCA_013203805.1 Bacteroidota bacterium
CCATAAACTCAACCGCATTAGACTAACTAGTTGGTTTGTGGTTCTATTCTTGTTTTGGATAGGCCAAAAATCAACCGATTATTATTTCAATCACAAGTTTTATGAATTACAGTATAATTGGCATTATTTTGCTTATGCAATTTTTGCTTATCTGAATTACAGGGCGTTATCCATAAAGAACTTATCTTCTCAAAAAATTATACTGCTAACATTCATATCAGCACTGGGAACGTCAGCGTTGGATGAATTTTTACAAATGCCTCTTTCGAATCGCATATTCGATGTGGGTGATATCTCAAAGGATTTATGGGGAACAATGATTGGTTTATTCATTATTTATTTCATCCTTGAAAATGGAAGTATTTTAATTGATGGATGGAAGATCAGACAACCTAACCTTAAAGATTATTTTAAAAAACCATTATCATTATTGATTTTTCTTTTCATTCTTGCATACATTTTTATGGTGACGGCTTCCTTACTTACCGAAACCACTTTCATTTTATCCGCTATTCTTATTACACTTTTAATATTTGTAATAGTTTTCCTAATCATCCACTTATGTCAGTTCAAATTATCCCGAAATATCATAATTGTAATTATATCAGTACTGTTTGTTACACAGGGTTTTTACATCAATAAGTATTTTAATGATGACATTGTAAGCACAAATAATAATATCCTGATTTACAAAGGAATTCCAATTGTATATTTTGATGTATTGATTTATCCAGACGGTTTTTTCAGGTTAGTTGACAAGAAAAAAGTATTCAACCAAAGAGACCAGCAAACAATTTTCGATGTGTGTGATAATATTATAGTTTTTGGAACCGGGGATGATGGAACAGGAGGCAAAGGTTTTCCCCTGACAGATGAAACACAATTTGTTTTTAGCGAATCGAATAACCAGGGAATTCAGATTATTCTTCAAAAAAACAATGAAGCATGTGATACTTATAACAGGCTAAAGGCTGAAGGCAAAAAACCTGCATTAATTTATCACAATAACTAAACAGTCATGAAAATAAATACGGTAATAACATATTTCATTGTTTCTGTTTGGGGAATATTATTGATAATGGGCGCATTAACTATAATTGGTCCTGATTGGTTAGTTGAGTTATCACATCCTGGTAAAAATGTTGAGGCTATCAGTATAAAAAACACCGGGGACACATATCTAAAATCAAATAAATACAATGAAGCAATTCAGCAATATACAAAGGCATTAAAAATTGTTCCCGATTTAAAAAGTGCCATTGCGAACCTTGGTGTCGCGTATCAAAAAACCGGGAATTACAACAAAGCAATTATATCATTTAATTATTTGCTAACACTAAACCCAGAATTTCCAGGTGTTGTTTACTATAATCTTGGCGAGATTTATGAAAAAATGGAGCAACCTGAAAAAGCTCTTGAAAGCTATTTGTTAGCTGCAGATACTTCAGCTTTTCCAGAAAAATCGTATCAGAAAGCAGGGCATATTTATATGGGGCAAAGGGAATGGAATAATGCCATAAAAAATTTCAAACTGGCAATTGATAATCGCCAAACAATTGATAACTCCTACAAAGGCATGTTGCTGACTTATCAAAAAGCTTATCCCGATACTACTGATACATATCAAGAAATAAGCAATATTCTTAAGACAAAAAGCTATTTATCTCATTTAAATGAATACGATGAAAAGATTTTTAACAAACAATTAAACAAGGAAGTAAACCTGGCAAAGACTTATAATAATATTGGATATTGTTTAGCCATGCAGGAAAAATACAAGGAAGCTAAAGAATACCTGAATATTGCCTTAAGAATTTATCCTTCATACACTGAAGCAAAAAATAATCTTATAGTTGTTGAGAACCAGCTAGCTGAATAGAGAGTATCTCATTTTTAAACTCAATTATCAGGATTTTCTAATATTTACAACAAACAGTTAGTTGCCATTAAAATCCTGCATATATACCAAAATTAACCATTCCGGCATATCCATAACCCATTTCAACAAAACCCCCAATTTGCTTGCCAAAGCTAATACCAAATGCTACTACTTCATATGCAAAATATAGCCTGTTATCAGTTTTATCCAAAAGTGAATTATATTGAGGATCTGATACATCAGTATACTTCAAACTATATTGTGAAACACCGGCCGATAATCCAGCATAAAGCTTTATTACCTCCCTATTTAAATAATAAACATTAAAATCAGCCATTCCTGTAAAATAATTTACATTCCAACTTGCTTTAAAATCAGTACCATTATCGAAATTTAAATCACCATCGTGTTTGTAACTTACATACGATACCCTTAATCCAGCTGCTATATTGTTATTGATAAAGTACTTATAC
This sequence comes from Bacteroidota bacterium, assembly GCA_013203805.1. GTDB lineage: Bacteria > Bacteroidota > Bacteroidia > Bacteroidales > F082. Next base: position 2,353 of record JABMPH010000458.1, read on the forward strand.
TTCAATTCTAACAATGGTATGTTACTTGATGATGAAACATTTTTAACGTACAGCTCATTTTCCGGATAAAGGTTTTTGAATTCTTCACGCCAAAAAGTATCCCCAAAATCGCGGAAACCTTGTCTTGTTAAAATGGCTGATCCAAAACTGAAATAACTCTTCCACTGTGGTTCATTACCCGAAACTTTAGATGAACTCTCTTGTGCATTTACTGAAATTGCTATGGCAATTAGCAATAATAAAACTGTAAACTTTTTCATGATGTTTTTTGGTTTAAAGTAAATATTGATTAACTATGAATTTTATAACTTCCTGTTTAGGCTATAACTAAGTAAATATCTGTAAAGATATTAATAAATATATTAATGGCAAAACAACTAAACTATACATTATTGAAAACCCATAATCTATTATCTGTTTCCAAATGAAATTTCAATTATTGTTATTCGTGATAAAAGGATGTTGTTTATTGGACATTTTTCTTATTTTCACATCGTCAAAATAGCTATGATGAGGCTTATAATTTCACTTTTTATTTTCAGCATATTTTCGGTTGTTAGTTTAGTTGTTCATTCTCAAAATTTAGATGTACTAAATAATGAGAATGTTGAATTAACACTTCCGCATATTGCTGTACAAAATGTTAGTCAGGATATTTTCATATTACTATTAAATAAAGAAATAGCCGACAGCCTTAACTACAAACATGTAGATGTACTGATA
>JABMPH010000459.1 GCA_013203805.1 Bacteroidota bacterium
CCATCATTAACTGCTATTATCTCTTTTACAAAATCTAATTTTTTCACAATCTCTAAAACTTGTTCTATTGTGTCTTGTTCATTATATATAGGAATTACTACTCCAAGTTTATTTTTCATTATTAATAGTTGATTTTCCAAACATCTGTTTCAAATAAGAATCCATCACGTTTAATAAGGCCTAATTTTTCTAAGTATACATCAAACACATCTTGTAGATTGTATTTAGATGAATAAACTAATGTCAGATTATCTCTAAAATCACCTTCTTGTAAATCAAATTTAGAATTTTTTTCAAAGCCATTTGTTGTAATAATATAATCAGGCTTATTTTCAAGAAGAAAATTCCACTGTGCATCATGCGTCATAACATGTATATATTTATATTTATCAAGATATAAACCCTTTTCTCCTAAAATAAATTCTGAAACTCCTGATTCATCTGAATATGCAATCTTTTCGCCTATCTTTTTCGCAAAATTAGACGAATCTGCAATAGTTTTGTAGTTACTGGTTTCGTTAGCTACAACTACCAAGCTTGTGATAACCATTGTCAAAATACAAACATAAAAAAAGTATTTTTTACCCTGTTTAAAAAATAAGTAAGAAACGCCAAAAAAACTTAAAAAGAGTACCATTGTAAATCCAATGTAAGAAAGATTTAAAAAATATAATTTATATTTAAATTGTAACCAAACATAAATCAGCATTAAAATAGCTGACGCCGAATAATCTTTGATACTAAACCTAAATTTATAAACTCCATAAACAAATAACATACTAAAAAATGGGATAAGTGGCATATGGATTCGTGGCATTGATGGTGTCCAAATAAATCCTAAAATGGTCTCGAATAGTATAAACAAGAATAATGGCAAAATCTTTAACTCTTTAGATCGAAGGGATTTATATATAAAAACAAATAAAAATGGAAGCCCATAATAAAACAGATCATATGCAATAAAGTATCTGATTCTATCCATATCAAAAGAGAAAAACGTTGCAACCTCCGCTATATAATCGTTATGAACAAACCCTTCGTAAATAAACTTGGCATAAATAGTAAATGGTAAAAACACCAAAATCTGAGGGATTGCTAGTATTGTTGCTATCTTAGCTAACTTTAATAAATTTTGGTTGCTATAATCTTTGTAAAGTTTGAGAATTTCGGTAATACCAATAGCACCAATTACAAATATACCTTCTAATCTTGTCATTGTAGCCATTAATAAAATTACAGATAAAATCACAAGCCTTTTATTTGTAAATTTGTCTTGCCACAAAAAATATAAATAAAATGATAGTAATGCAATAAAGGTAAAAAATGGATCTGCCATAACCCTAAAGCTCCAATATGCAAAAATTGGCGACGTGGCAGTTAATATAACCGAAACTAACGCTAATTTATTATTATTTATTATAAATTTTTTGAAAAAATCAAACTGGATAATTAGTGTTAACAAGCTAACAATAAATACTAATAATTTGCCCCATAGTATTGCATTTTTAAAATAAATCCCTGGCATCAACAAAACAGAAAACATTGGCCACCTTTTTTCGTCCCATGGCCATATCCCTTTTGTTAAGAACTCCGAAGCCCTAACCATTCGATATGTATCACCCCATTCTGCAGAATTAATATTAAAAATTAAAACTCGAACAACAATATAAATTAATAGAAAAATTAAAAAAGGTTTATATGTACTTAAAATTATCTCTTGGATTTTCTTCATGATTTTAATAAATTTTGAATAATTTTTTCATATTTATCTAGGGATTTTGCCATCGAAAATTCCTTCGAAAGCCTTATAGATTCTTGGGACATACTCTCAAGTTTATTACCATCTTTAATAAATTTAATAGCCTCGGTAAGATCGTTTTTAATATTGCTAGTAGGATCAAGTAACATTCCATTAATACCACTTTTCACAACATTTTTTGTCCCACCTTTATCGGTTGCAACAATTGGTAAACCTGCAGTTAGCGCCTCTAGTATTACCATAGGAAACCCTTCATCTCGAATTGTAGGAAGCAAAAATAAATTATGAGCATTTAAAATTTTAGGGATATTATTATATAAAACCCGTCCCAAAAAGGTTACATTTGCCGAAACCCCAAGTTCTTTAGAAAGTTCTCTAAAATATAATAAGTCTTCGCCGTCGCCAACAACTGTTAATTTAACAGAAGGATAAAGTTTATTAAGCTCTACTAAAGACTCAAGAATAAACCCTAGCCCTTTTTCTCGAATAATTACTCCTACATAAATAAGCTTTAACTGGTCATTATTATTAATGTTAGGCAAAAGGTATCTGGTAGAATCGACTCCTACATATATAACTTGTATATCTTTTCGACCTGTTTCTTTAGAAACGTCTTTTTTTGCATCCTCAGATACTGCAACAACAGCGTTAGACATTCTAATAAAATTTCGCTGTCTAAATAAATATTCTTTTAATACAAACTGTGAATTTATTAAAAACTTTAGGGTGTGTTTAAATTCGAACTTTTTAATTAGTGTTCTAAATTCTCTTAGTATAGAACCGTGAGCAATTGAAAGTACTGGGATTTTATGTTCTTTTTTTTGTTTTATAATTGGATATCCTGCTGATGATTGAGAAATTATAAGATCTGGTTTATTCTGCAAAAAGTAATCATAAGCCACATAGTCCCACCTTTTAACCTTGAATTTTGACTTAACAAACGAGGTTAAGTTATAACTACAATCTAAAAACGTGTATTTAACGCCGTTTTCTTCTTTCGAGAAAAAATTAAGCTCGTACTTTGGCGAAACAACCTCAACATTGTAACCTCTTTTAACAAGGGTAATAAATTTCGACACTTTCACGGGTGGCATGAGATATAAGAATATAAGTGAAAAATGATTAAATATAAAA
>JABMPH010000460.1 GCA_013203805.1 Bacteroidota bacterium
TACTAAATCATCATCTGTTTCTTTGAAATTCCTGTCATAAATTTCTTGAAATTTTAAGGATGAACGAATTCTTGAAATCCCTTTTTCGAAACTTTCACAAATATTTTCACCAATTTTTTTCGATATTGGTATTGACTCTCCCGTAACAAACGAATAATCAATATTGGCATCACCAACCAATAAAAGCGAATCAGCAGGTATGATTTCTTGGTTTCGAATTAATAGTTGATCCTTAACCAACAATCGACTCAATGGAATAGTTGATTCTTTATTGTCAACTATTTTTGTGACAGCTACCGGAAAATAGGATTTGTAGTCACGTTCGAAGGATAGGGCCCGATATGTTTTCCCTTGATACCATTTTCCAATCAACAGAAATAATACTAATCCGATAAGTGAATCCATATAACCAATTCCGTTGCCCGTAATAACCTCATATGAACTTTGTAAGAAAAGCGTTAAAACACCAAGAGTAATTGGCAGATCAATATTTATTATTTTGTGTTTCAGGCCTTTGTAAGCACTTAAATAGTAATCGTTGGCGCAATATATTACCACTGGAAGTGCAAGAATGAAGCTCATTATACCGAAAAAACTTGTAAATAAATCGCTTAATTCATCGCCACCTGGCAAATATTCAGGAAAATTATATAGCATTACGTTCATAAAACTAAAACCTGCAATACCAATCTTTAATAATAGATCTCGCTCACTTTTATTGCTTTCTTTTTTATCAAGTTGATCTAAGGTAATTTCAGGGACATAATGAATTGTAACGAGAAGTTCTACCAGCTGCCTTAGTGATATTTCATCTTCTTTATATGTTACACTAACAATTTTTTTTGGAAAATTTACAGAACTAGTAATTATTCCTGCGTTAATAGTGTGTAGGTTTTCCAACAGCCAAATACATGAAGCACAGTGTATTGTTGGAATAAATAGAGTTACTTTACTTATCCCTCCATCTGAAAAATCCAAGAGCTTTTCTCTGATCTCATCATTATCAATATAAGTATATTTATCAGTAACATCTGTTTGTTCAACTTTTATACCCGACATTGGTTGGATGTCGTAATATTTTTTAAGTTTACCCTGGTTGAGTATTTGAAATACAGTGCTGCACCCATTGCAACAAAAAAGTTTATCATCCCAAATAATTGGATGATTCCCACAATCTTCTCCGCAATGGATACATGGTAATCCCATATTTCACTAAAGTATTTTCGGGTAGCTGATCTAGTTTATTACTGCTTTAAATTAATTATTTCCAACATTGATGTTTTCAAATGTAATTGCCCACATACCTCTTGGTTGACCTGATTTGAAATCGATTGCTTTATCTCCAGGATATAGATCTGTTATTTTTGTAGCTAAATCTAAAGGCATTGTTTCACCAGGAGTTCCGTGGCAAGATAAGCACATATTATTGGTAACAATTGGTTTATAGTATACAGGGTTACCTTTGTGGTTAACAGCCAACCGTGATTTTAAGGGAACACTTGATAGATATTCCATTATATATTGCTTAAATATTTTTGATTCAACATCGGTAGGCTTATTTTTAGGGTTTCTATACTTCTGGGCTATTCTCCTAATTGAAACTCCTTGAGCCTTGGATAATGAATCTGTTATATTCATAGCCTCAATATTACAAAATTCGATTGCGTTATCTAAACCACCATCGGCGATAGCTTTTTTAAGAGCAGTACCTAATGCAACTTCTGAAATCTTTGCAATTACAGCTCCTTTTTTGTTTAATGTTTTTGATTGTTCATCATCCTGATAGATATAGGATACTTTTGTTTCATCTGTTGGTTTTTTTTGCTCCGCATTATTTTTTGTAGTTGTGTTATTTGATGAACAGCCTACGAATAAAATAATAGTACTTAATAATGCTAATATTAGTGAGTTTCTTGATTTCATTATTTTTTGTTTTTAAAGATGATTAAGTCATTGAAACTATCAAAATGTACATTGCAATAATTCCAAAGAACTAATTTTAGACAGCTTCTAAGCATTATGCTATTACTCGAATACTTCAATAACCTTCCCAACAAATCTTAAATCAACACCTGCCAAAGGATGATTAAAGTTCATTGTAACAGCATTGTCCATTAGCTTTGTTATCAGCCCGATATGTTTATTTCCTTCATTGTCGGTTAAAGGAATTTGGTTACCAATTTGCAACATATCATTATCAATTTTGCCATCTACCTCAAAAGTATCTTTGGGTATGTCAAAAACTGCATAAGGATCAATTGAACCATATGCATCACCAGCCGGTATAATGAAATCAAATGACTCGCCGCCCGCTAATTCCAACAAATTTTGCTCAAACTTTGGTAGCAATTCACCAACACCAAATTTAAATTTCATAAGGTTATTGTCAGGTGTTTTTTCCAATACTTCTCCACTAATATTGCTAGTAAGAGTATAAGAAATTCCGGCAATACTATTTGTACCTATCTTCATAATTTATTGCCTACACATTCTGATTTTTGATAAGGTTTAGTGCACTACCTGCTTTAAACCATTCTATTTGATTGGCGTTATAAGTTTGATTAGTAAAAATCTCATCCGATGTACCATCTTTATGGCTTAATACAACTTTCAATTGTTTACCAGGTTGAAAATTTGTAAGACCAACAACCTCAAAATCATCGTCTTCTTGCACTTTATCATAATCACTTTTGTTGGCGAAAGTTAATGCAAGCACACCTTGTTTTTTAAGATTTGTTTCGTGAATCCGTGCAAAGGAACGTACTAAAACAACTTTGACTCCTAAAAATCTAGGCTCCATAGCAGCATGTTCCCTTGACGAACCTTCTCCATAATTTTCATCGCCAATAACTATTGTTCCAATTCCAGCATCGCGCATTGTTTGAGCTGATTCAGGAACAGGTTCTTAATTACCGGTGATTTGGTCTTTAACGCTGTTGGTTTTGTCATTGAAATAATTAACAGCACCAATTAGCATATTTTGGCTTATATTTTCAAGGTGCCCTCTAAATCTTAACCATGGACCTGCCATTGAGATATGATCGGTTGTACATTTTCCTTTAGCTTTTATGAGAAGCTTCAATCCTTTATAATCATTACCGTCCCATTCCTTGAATGGAGTTAGAAGTTGAAGTCGTTGTGAATCAGGGCTAACAGTAACATCAATTTTGCTACCATCCTCTGCAGGTGCCTGATAACCTGAATCTTTAACATCGAAACCAAGAGGTGGGTAAACAACGCCAGTAGGTTCATCTAATTTCACCATTTCACCAAGCTCATTTTTGATAAAGTCGGTAAGTGGGTTGAAATCGAGTCGTCCGGATATGGCATATGCCATAACCATATCTGGTGAGCTTACAAATGCGAAAGTATTTGGATTACCATCGTTTCGTTTGGCAAAATTTCTATTAAAAGAGGTAATAATAGAGTTCCTATGACCATCTTTTACATCTTCGCGCTCCCACTGTCCGATACATGGACCGCAAGCATTGGCGAGAACAGTGGCTCCAAGTTGTTCAAATTCTTCAATAAGCCCATCGCGTTCAATTGTATATCTTACAAGTTCTGATCCTGGAGTAATTAATAAATCTGCTTTTACTTTTAAATTTTTGGCGATAGCCTGTCGTGCCAATGATGCGGCGCGTGTTATATCTTCATAAGAAGAATTAGTACATGAACCAATAAGCCCTGCCTCAATACTTAAAGGCCAATCATTCTTCTTCGCGGTATCCGCAATTTCGGAAACTGTTGTTCTTAAATCCGGTGTAAATGGACCATTTAATGCAGGCTCAAGCTCATTAAGATTTATTTCAATAACCTGATCAAAGTATAAGTCAGGGTTGTCATATACTTCAGTATCTCCGGTTAAATATTCAGAAATTGAGTTAGCTAACTCAGCTACATCCGAACGATTTGTTTGACGAAGATATTCAGCAGTTTTATCGTCATAACCAAAAGTTGAAGTAGTAGCGCCAATTTCAGCTCCCATATTACATATTGTTGCTCTGCCGGTTGCACTTAAGCTGTTAGCCCCATCACCAAAATATTCAACAATAGCACCGGTACCACCTTTAACGGTAAGAATATCAGCAACCTTTAGAATAACATCTTTAGGAGCTGTCCAACCGCTCAGTTTACCTGTTAATTTAACCCCAATAAGTTTTGGGAATTTCAGTTCCCATGGCATATCAGCCATTACATCAACAGCATCAGCTCCGCCAACACCAATAGCAACCATTCCCAATCCACCGGCATTTGGAGTATGTGAATCGGTTCCAATCATCATTCCACCAGGAAAGGCATAGTTCTCGAGCACAACCTGATGAATAATACCGGCACCGGGTTTCCAGAATCCAATGCCATATTTATTTGATACGGTTGAAAGAAAATCATAAACTTCCTGATTGGTATAGTTTGCTACTTCAAGATCCTTTACTGCACCTTCTTTAGCTTGTATAAGATGATCGCAATGAACGCTTGACGGCACAGCCGCTTCACTTTTACCAGCCTGCATAAATTGCAAAAGCGCCATCTGTGCAGTTGCATCCTGCATGGCTACACGATCGGGACGAAAATCCACATATGAATCACCTCTAGCATAAGTTTGTGTAGGTATTTTTTCATCAAGATGTGAGTAGAGTATTTTCTCAGTAAGTGTCATTGGTTTTGCAAGAAGTTTTCTTGCTGCCTCAACACGTGAAGGAAACTTGCTGTAAAGTTCCTTTATCATTTCTAGATCAAATGCCATTATAAAGTAAATTTAGAATATTATTATTGTTATCTCAATTTTAAGGAATGCAAAGGTAATAAAAACTAAAAAATATTAGTCCATCAATCCCCGGCCTGTTTTATTAATTTTTCCTTCTTCTCTGTATTCTCGTATTAATCTATCTAGCACTCCATTAACGAATATTTTACTGTTAATTGTGCTAAAATATTTTGCAAGCTCTATGTATTCATTTAAGGTAACTTTAACCGGAACGGTTTCCATTTCCTGAAGTTCGATAATTGCCATTTTAAGAAGAATCACATCCATTAAAGGAATTCGCTCAAATTCCCAGTTCTTGGTTCTTTTTTTGAGTTCTTCATTAATTTCATCATCATTTCTAAGTACTAGTTTGTACAATTTTCTAACGAAATCACGATCTTCATTAACACCATCAATAGCTGGTTTGTAAATTCCAGGTAGTGAGCTATTAGTTTTAAATTTATTGGAGAAATTTTCTATAAATTTTATCAAGAGAAGAATAACCAAATCATACCCATCAGTAAAATACACGCTTTTTTCTTCGTAGTAGGATTTCAGCAAATCAAATTCTGATAATACCAGGTCAGATACTTTAATAAGAAACTTTTTATCGGTCTCAATACTTGACTCTTTGGACTCCATATATTTCTTATAGAAGTCTTTGGATTTTATGATGTTGTAAAATTTCAAAATCATATCGTACTGATCAGTCCAATTAATTTTAAGTTTACCTTCGTTTAAAATGAAATCATTGTTTTGTTCAATTCCAACAATAACTTTATTTTCAATAAACCTGAGATTTGGATTCAGATCTTCTTCGGTGGGATAGAATTTTTGTTTGTTTTCTTGTAATCTGATTTCTGCAAATCGTTTAATTTCCACAAGAAAAGAGAGTTGATAAATAAAAAGTTCATGCAGCTTATCTATACTTTCAAGAAGTTGCTTTTCACCTTTAATAACATCACTAGTGCCTCCTGAATACCATGAATAAAGAGATTGGAGGACTTTAATTCTTAGATGTCTGCGATATAACATAAGGTTGTTCGTATTTGTATGAACTGTATTTTATTTGATGGCAAAAATAATTTATTTAGTTTGAGATTCGTAATTATTACTAATTATTTTTCAATAATCTGAAAATTAGTATTAGTTTTACACCTTGGAAATCAAGGATCGCTGATTTTATAAAAAATATATGAAATTATGATGGAATGGGCAGATTATCAGTTCGCTGATAAAACTATTTTAGTTGTTGAGGATATTGATACAAGTATTAAATTTTTTGATGCCGCGTTAAGGAAATCACAAGCAAAAATTCTTTGGTCTAAAACCGGAGAAGAGGCAATAGAAATTCTTGAAAATCATATTGCCGATATTGACTTAGTTCTTCTTGATTTAAACTTGCCTGGCGTAAATGGTTTTGATGTATTAAAATATTTACGAGATATTGACCCTGAATTACCTGTTATTGTTCAAACCGCTTATCTTTTCTCTGGTGAGCGAAAAACAAGCTTGTCGATGGGGGCAAACGGATTTATTTCCAAACCAGTTCAGTTAGTAGAATTACTTAATAATATTGCAAAATTTCTCAATCCTGAATTAAACAATTAGATATTCAACTATATCTGTAGTTTAAGGCCATCATAAGCAGCAAATACTCCCTTTGGTAGTTCCTTTTCAAGATCACCATGAAATCCCATCATATGACTAATATGAGTTAGGTATGCCTTCTCGGGTTGTAAGAAATCAATAATTTTTAATGCACCTTCTAAATTATAATGTGAGGGATGCTTCTCTCTGCGTAAAGCTGTTAATACTAAAACTTTACAACCGGCAAGTTTTACTAAAGAAGATGGAGGAATGTAGTTGGTATCAGTAATATAGGCAAAGTCTCCAATTCTAAAACCCATAACTTGTATATTATAATGCAAGGCCTTAATTGGAGTTATCTTTATGTTGTCAACATCAAAGTCTTTATCGTTAATTGTAATCAAATTATATTTTGGCAAGCCTGGATAATTATTATTGAAGGCGTAGGAAAACTCTTGTTTAATTTCAATTTGGTCATATGCTGTAGCATAAATATCCATTGGCTTTTTTGTGAGATAATTGTACGATCTTACATCATCAAGGCCGGCAATATGATCGCGATGTGAATGGGTTATTATTATAGCGTCAAGTTTAGTAACATTTTCACGTAACATCTGATAACGGAAATCAGGACCGGCATCAATACTGATAATTGTATCGTCTACTTCAATTAGTGCGGATGTACGTAATCTGTGATCCTTAATATCTCCATTTTTACATACTTCACAACTACAAGCTGGCACCGGTATTCCTTGTGATGTTCCTGTGCCTAAGAAGGTTATAATCATTTGATTTTGTTAATTAAACTTTGATCAAAAGTAGTTAATTTGGTTTACTCGTTTTATGGATGACATAAAATAGAAAAACGCACCTTTGCCATGCAAAAGTGCGTTATATTTTAATAAATTTCTTATTTAATCAATACTTCCAAACTTAATAGCAGCAGTAAATCCAAATACATTAGTTTTAGCAATTACTATTTCTGAAACAGGCGATATATTACTTATCCCTTGGGTATAGAAAACTGTAAACTGAAATCTGTCAACTTCAACTCCTCCTTCAACATTAATGCCAATGTTTAATGCTCTAAAATCATTGGTTATATTGTTCCCAAATGTTTGATGATCATTATCATATTCATCATCAGCTTTATATAAATTAGTACAATAAAGGCCATATGTTAAAACAGGTCCTGCCATCGCAAATAGTTTAGCTCCACCCAAATCATACTTATAACCAAAGTTAATGGGAACGTCAATACCAAGAATAATTTCATACTCCTTTGAGTCATATTCTTTTTTGCTAATTTCTCTTACAGAGTCATATCTAACTCCTTTTGCAGACCCGAATACTCCACCTTGTAAAAAAAGATTTTCGGTTAATCCTACTTCAATAATAAATCCAATTCGTGGAGATATTAATCGTTTGAAATCTGGTGCTTGTGAAGTATACCCATCTCCTGGAGTTAATTTCATCTTCGAAAAATCACAGCCCATTTTGAAACCAGCTCTTACTTGAGCATTCGATATGTTCCATGAGGATGATATTAAAATAACAATTGCAATAAGTAATAATTTTTTCATGTTTTTTTTAATTGGTTCAAAACAAAAATACGAAACATGTAATAGCATATGCATAATGATATGGTAACTACTAATAAATATTTATTGTTAGGTTATGTATATTTGTTAAAAACAAATAGTTAGCATTTTATTTATAATGAGTACAAATTTTATATATACCATTCATTTTCTTTATAATTTTGCAGATTCTTGAAAGATATATAATATTGCAATTAAATAGTAAAATAAAACATAACCTTAACAGGTTTTTGATGTCGCATTGGCCTATCCATCAACATGAGCCAAAAGGTAAGCATGTTGATATTGAAAACGATAGATTAATACTATTTTTATGCTATTCGAGCAATATTGAATGGGAGGAAATTGAAAAACTTTCTACGCAATCAAAAAAACTAACTAAACATGTAACTACAGTAGCTTATTGTTTTGATGCTAATAAGCAAATAAATAACTCCGATGGGAGTATAATACAGTTTAGCGATAAAGATTTTAATATACTTGGAAGACCAAAAGAAAGATTACAAAAGTGGTTTGCCGCAAATAACTTCGATTTATTGTTAAGTTTTACAGATGAGGATTGTATTTTTTGCAATAAGTTTATCGATTATGTTGATTGTAATTTTAAAGTTGGAAGGTATAGTATTAAGAACATATCACAGTTTGATTTTACTATTGCCCATAGTACCAAGGATATAAACGAACAGCTTGAGCAATATATTCATTATTTAAAAAAATTAAACATAAATAAGTAGATGGAAACTAAAATAACAGGTACTGGAGTTGCAATTGTTACTCCTTTTCTTTTTTCTGGAGAAGTAGATTTTGGAAGCCTAACTAAATTACTTGATAATATCATTATTAATGGTGTGGATTTTATAGTCGGTTTAGGAACTACAAGCGAGGCTGTTACACTTTCTTTCGATGAAAAGAAAGAAGTTATGAAGCATGTTATTAAGGTGGTAAATAATAGGATTCCAGTTGTGATAGGGATTGGTGGCAATAATACTTATGCTGTTACTGATGAAATAAAAAATACTGATTTCAACGGTATCTCGGCAATACTTTCAGTTGCACCTTACTACAATAAACCAAATCAGAGAGGTATATATGAACATTTTAAAGCTATTGCCGAAGTTTGTCCAGTACCAATAATACTATATAATGTTCCGGGAAGAACAAGTTCAAATATAAGTGCAGAAACTGTTGTTAAACTAGCAGAAGATTTTAAAAATATTGTGGCTGTTAAAGAAGCATCAGGGGATTTAAGTCAGGTAATGAATATAATAAAGCATATGCCCGATGGTTTTAGTGTGCTTTCGGGTGATGATGCTCTAACACTCCCTATGATCGCCCTTGGAGCTGAAGGAGTTATATCTGTTGTAGCAAATGCGTTTCCAAAAGAGTTTTCACAATTGGTTAATTATTCCTTAATTGGTGATATTGAAGATTCAAGGGTGCTACATTATCGTTTAATCGAAATAATTGATTTGCTTTTTGTAGATGGTAACCCTGCAGGAGTAAAGGCTGCCTTGGAAATTAATGGTTTAATGGGTAATAATTTAAGATTGCCTATGGTTCCTGTAACGCATGATATTTATTTGCGGTTGGCTCACGCAATCGAAGAAATTAAAACAAAGTAACTGTTTTGATAGTATAGTTAGCAACCCCATGGGCTCTTAGTTTGTCAATAAAAGTAGAATTACAATAATAAAATGATGAAAAAAATCACAACAATAATATTATCAATATTGATTACAGGTATCGTCTTTGGTCAGAATAACAATACAGAATTAGCCAAAAAGATGTTGAAAGATAGGGGAGAAGTATATTTTAGTTTCTCAATTACTGAAAATGAGATTGATGGAGAAGAATTATTGAGTATAAGTCGGATAATTTCAATAGATAATGTTGATGGAAATAATGTTACAGCCTATGCAAATGAGACAGGATATAATAGGTTTCTAGATTTCAACTACGATTATACTGTACTAACCCCACCATCAATGCTGTATAAATCTATTCTTGAAAATACAACTCATGAACGTAATACTGATAGTTGGGATTATTATCCAAATTGGGAAGAATATTTGGGTATAATGAATCAGTTTACTATTGATTACCCAAATTTATGTGAATTAGTAAGTATTGGAACAAGCATAAACGGGAAGGACATACTTTGCATACACATAAACAATAACTTAGGTGTCGATCAAAATGAGCCGGAGTTTTTGTATACATCAAGCATCCATGGTGATGAACTTGTTGGTTATATATTGACCCTTCGATTAATTGATTATTTATTAACAAACTATACTACCAGCTCTGAAGTTGCTGAGTTAGTAAACAATATTGATATTTGGATTAATCCCTTGGCTAATCCTGATGGAACTTTCGCCGGTGGCAATAATTCAGTTTGGGGAGCAACTCGTTTTAATGCTAATAATATTGACCTAAACAGAAATTATGCTGATCCTGAAGATGGACCACATCCGGATGGCAATGCTTATCAAACTGAAACAATGCTATTTATGGATTTTGCTGAAAATCAAGATTTTGTTATGTCAGCAAATATGCATGGTGGAGCTGAGGTTGTTAATTATCCCTGGGATACTTGGGCTAAACTGGCTGCTGATGATAACTGGTGGGAATATGTAAGTCGTGAATATGCTGATATTGTTCATGCCAATAGTCCAGCGGGTTATCTAACCGATTTGGATAATGGTATCACCAATGGTTATGCCTGGTACTCAATATCAGGAGGGCGTCAGGATTATATGAATTATTTCAAAAATTGTAGAGAGGTAACCCTTGAACTATCTACTGTTAAATTGCCACCCGAAAGTCAGCTTAACAACTTTTGGAATTATAATTATCGATCATTATTAGCATATATGAAACAGTCGTTATTTGGTTTTTCGGGCATAGTAACTAATGCCTATAATGGTAATCCACTTAATGCAAAAGTATTTATTGAAAATCATGAAGAAGATAATTCGTGGGTTTATTCACATACCCCTGTTGGAGACTATCATCGTCCCATAAAAGCGGGTACATATGATGTAACTTTTTCAGCATTTGGATGTTATGATCAAACAATAAATATCAATATTATTGACGATCAGAATTTGGTGCTGGATGTTCAGCTTATCCCAATAATGCCACTTACATCCGATTTCTCATCATCTACAACAATAGCAGGATCAGAAACAAGTATTAATTTTTTCGACGATTCGTGGGGAAATGACATCGTTTCTTGGAATTGGATTTTTGAGGGAGGTACTCCTTCAACATCAACTGAAGAAAATCCTGTTGGAATTAACTATGAAAGTGTTGGTGAATATGATGTTACACTAACTGTTAGCAATATTAATGGCGATTCTGACACAAAGATTACCGAAAATTATATTGAAATTAAGGATGCCGTAATAATGGCCAACGAAACCGTAACCATATGCGATGCAGTATATTATGACTCTGGATCAGAAAATACTAACTATTCAAATGATGAAGATTATACAATGACTTTTTATCCTGAAACTGCGAATTATTCTGTGGTATTAGATTTCATTGAATTTGATATTCAGAATCACTTGTATTGTGATTACGATTATTTAGAAATTTATGATGGGATTGATATTAATGCACCAATTCTTGGAAAATGGTGCAGCATAAACGGGCCGGGTAAAATAATTGCATCAAATGCTGATGGGGCCTTAACAGTTTATTTTCATTCGAATAATACGATAACAACTCCAGGATGGAAGGCCATTGTAAGTTGTGACTCAAATGTTGGAATAAATACAAATCTTAAAAAAGAAGTTTTTACTTACCCAAACCCTGTTGAATCTAATCTGTATATTCATATTGAAGGCGGCATATCTAAACTATATATTGTAGATATTGTGGGTCGAATAGCTTATTATTCAGAAAATTATGAAAGTGGACAATCTATCAACCTTGGTGAACTAAATTCAGGAGTCTATTTTGTATCATGCATTTCTAACGGAATTCTATATACAGATAAAATAGTTGTAAATCACTAGTTTACATATTGTGAGTAGTGCATTCTCCTAGCTGAAAAAATGAAATTAGCTTGAGCTTTTTGTAGTACTTATTTTTTTCTGAGATAGAAACCTTTGGGTTCGCCCTTGTTAATTGATACCAGAATGATAATCTTGTCTGATAAGGTGAGTGTAACTATTCCTCTGGCATCACCCACAACTTCAAACCCACTCTTTGTGCTGTTAATTGGCGAAAAGTCACCTTCACCATCTCCAACTAATACTAACCCTATACTGGCATCACTTCTACCTGTGGTAACATCTGTATCATAATTATTTCCGGTTATTAGTAGATCTATATTTTCGTCATTGTTAATATCGATAGATTTAATACCATGGACTTCTGAGATTTGAGCCATTTTCGAAAGAGGTGTCATTGTAAATTTATTGTTTTCATTAATAAAAATACTAGAGCTAAAGGTGTTTGCCTTTAATACCAATGCATCTTCTATTTCTTCATCAGATAAGATGTCGGTGATAGTAGCGGATGAATACAAACTATACTTGTTAAACTTTTTCCTTATTTTAGGATATTGCTCAAATACTTCATCAAGAGTATGTTTAGGGTGACTAATATTATCATCAAAATAATAAAATGGGATTGCGTCAATACTATTGTTTTTATCAAAATCATTTGCATAGATCACAGCAGGTCTTTCATTATCAGCTTTAAAGAATTTATTTTCACCTCTGTTTCCGGCAACGAAATCCATGTCCCCATCATTATCAAAATCAGCAAATTCAATTGTATTCCACCATCCGGATGATTCACCTAGGCCAAATTGCTCAGTTATATCAATATATGTGGATCCGGCTTTGGATAATATTGAAATTGGCATCCACTCTCCTGCAATGACCAACTCTTTTGCCCCATCACCATTGAGATCAATAAATTTTGAATAGTTTATCATACCCAACTTACTATTCGATGGCAGACTAATTAATTCATCATTGAAAATTCCATTTTCATTAATAAGGATTACACTATTTTCACAATATGGATAGGCCCATGGGGTTGCATTTCCACCAATAAATAAGTCAATGTCTCCATCTCCATCAATATCATTAGAATCAACAGAAGTAGAGTTGAAATAGTTATTAGGAATGGCAGACACTGATCGTGTAAAATCTCCCTTTCCATTATTCAGATACAATCTATTTTGATATAACTCTGAAAGAGAAGGAAATGCATAACCTCCGCTTGTAATAAACAAATCAAGATCATTGTCATTATCA
>JABMPH010000461.1 GCA_013203805.1 Bacteroidota bacterium
CAATTAATCTGGTCTCCATCCTGGAAAAACGGATCAAAATGAGTCTGTGAAGAAAATAAACTTATTAATGTGATAGTTTACAGACTTATTATATAGTGGAATCAGTAGCTAATAATATTTTTTTACGAGAGATTATTGTTCGGATCTCACGGTTTTTGACATTACACTTTTTCCAACCAAATAAGTTCTTGTACAATATTATCATTCATTCTAGATGGTGAATATGTTTTTATTTTCTTACTTACCCAATTATCCTAGAATGATTTTTCTAAATGAATATTAGAAATTTTTTCAAAACTTTTTTAATAATCGGACAATCTCGCACCGTAAGAATAAAAAAAAATATTATTGCTTCCTTTGGGTTAAAAGGTTTTAGTATTTTGGTGGGATTTTTATTAGTACCCCTAACATTAAATTATTTAAGTCCATTAAAGTATGGAATATGGCTCACGCTGAGTTCTATTATTGGGTGGTTTGGCTTCTTTGATATTGGGCTTGGTAATGGGTTGCGTAATAAACTAGCTGAAGCCTTTGCTTTAAAAGATTATAAACTATCTAAAATTTATATCAGTACTACATATGCTGCCCTTTCAATAATTATTGGAAGCGTATATGTACTATTTTTTATAATGAATTCATACTTGAACTGGGCCATAATACTAAATACTTCGCTTGAAATGAGCGTTGAATTGAATTGTGTCGCAATGATAGTTTTTTCTTTTTTTGCTTTACGATTTGTTTTAAAGTTGATTGGAGTAATACTTACTGCTGATCAGTTGCCAGCATATAATAGTATTTTTGATTCAATTGGGAATATTTTTACACTAATTGCGATATATATTGTCACAACATCTTCAAAAGGAAGTTTATTGTATGTAAGTATTATTTATACTGCGACTCCGGTTATAGTTTTAATAATTGCCTCATTTTATTTCTTTAATGGAAAATACAAGGTCATTAAACCAAGTATTAAGTACATTGATTTTAAATATTTAAAACCTCTTGCGGGCTTAGGTGTAAAATTTTTTCTTTTACAAATAGCAGTGATAATAATTTTTTCAACTGACAATTTAATCATTACCCAAATTTTAGGGCCTGCAGAAGTAATCCCTTATAACATTGCATTTAAATATTTTGGTATTCCTATTATGATCTTTTCCATTATCCTTACTCCGTTTTGGTCTGCATTTACAGATTCAATTTCAAAAAATGATATTAAGTGGATAAAAACTGCTTTAACTAAATTAATAAGTATTTGGTTTTTGGTTGTAGTAGTTGTAATAATTATGCTAGTATTTTCAAAATATTTTTACATAATGTGGATAGGGGATAAAGTGTATATTCCCTTTGTTCTTTCAGTTTATATGGGCTTTTATGCAGTCTTAGTCACCTGGAATACCATTTTTTCTTATTTTTTAAATGGGGCTGGGAAAATCAAGTTGCAGATGTATGATGGTATTTTGGCAATGATAATTAACATACCAATTTCAATATTTTTGGCTAAGAATATTGGAATGGGAAGCACGGGCGTAATTTTAGGAACTTGTATTTCATTAGCTACCGGTTCTTTACTTATTCCAATTCAAACAAAAAAAATAATTAGCGGAAGCGCCAAAGGGATTTGGAATAAATGAGCTTTACTTAGAGAATAATTAAATCACGGATTAGCAAAATGGTAGAAAAAATAATTTACAGCAATAAGCTATTATCAATTATTATAGAAAGTAGTTTCAAGGAGAAGGGAATTACATTTTTTACTCCTGATGATTTTTCACAACAATTGGCCTACATGAATCATCCTACGGGAAAGGTCATTCAACCACATATCCACAATCCTATTCCGCGCGAAGTGCAATACACGCAAGAAGTTCTCTTCATAAAAAAAGGGAAATTACGTGTGGACTTTTACAATGATGAAAAGGAGTATTTAGAAAGTAGAATTTTAGAAACGGGTGATATAATATTGCTTATCCAGGGTGGCCATGGATTTGAAGTTCTCGAAGAGGTCGAAATGTATGAAGTTAAACAAGGTCCCTATGCAGGTGATAAAGATAAAACTCGATTTGAAGCAAAATAGATGAAAAATAAAAACTTCAAATTATATAGTCAGTACTATGATTTGATTTATCAAGAAAAAGACTATAGTAAGGAAATTGATTACATCTTTAACCTTATTAATAAATTTGGTAAAGGTGGTAAAATACATCTTTTAGATCTTGGAAGCGGGACAGGAAATCATGGATATTTAATGGCAGAAAAAGGTTTCGAAGTCACTGGAATTGAAAAAAGCTCTGAAATGGTTGCCATTTCAAATAAACGGAATCATAGAAATTTCAAATCATATATTGGTGATATTGTTTCATTTTCATTACCAGAGAAATTCAATGTAATAACAGCACTGTTTCATGTTATTAGCTACATAAATAATAATCATGACTTGGATAAGATGTTAAACAATGTTTATACCCACCTTGAGACAGATGGAATATTCATTTTTGATGTATGGTATTCTCCTGCTGTATATACTCTTAAACCAGAGACGAGAATAAAACGAATTATATCAGAAAATATTGAACTGACCCGGATTGCTGAACCCGTTCTTCATAGTATCAAGAATATTGTTGATGTAAACTATCAAATAATTATCAAGGATACCAATTCTGGAGAACTTCAAGAGTTCAAAGAATTACATCCGATGAGGCATTTCACTATACCGGAGGTAGAATTGTACGCCGAAAAACACAATTTTGAAATTATCCTGACTGAAGAGTTTATGACTGGTAAAACACCATCCGAAAACACCTGGGGAGTAAATTTTATATTGAGGAAGAATTGAAAAAGAAGTTTATACCGGTAAATGAACCATTATTGGATGGCAACGAATTAAAATATGTTACCGAAGCAATTAATACTGGATGGATTTCTTCAGAAGGTCCTTTTGTAAAAGAATTCGAGAAATTTTTTTCTAATAGAATAAATCGAAAATTTGGTGTCGCCGTTGCGAATGGAACTGCTGCATTGGAAATTGCCATAAAAGCCTTAGATATTGGCCCTGGCGATGAAGTAATTCTACCAACCTTTACCATTATATCATGTGCAGGTGCGGTAGTTAAGGCTGGCGCAATACCTATTCTTGTTGATTCGGAGCCAGATACTTGGAATATGGATGTCAGCCAAATTGAGGGTAAAATAACATCAAGAACGAAGGCTATTATGGCCGTTCATATCTATGGACTCACTGTGGATATGGATCCACTTTTAGAAATTGCCAAAAAACATAGTCTTTTTATCATTGAAGATGCAGCCCAGGCAATTGGCCAAACCTATAAAAATAAACCATGCGGCAGTTTCGGAGATATTAGCGTGTTTAGTTTTTACGCCAACAAACATATCACTTCAGGAGAAGGAGGTATGATTGTAAC
>JABMPH010000462.1 GCA_013203805.1 Bacteroidota bacterium
AGTTTTCGTATCGAATCAATCGTTCTCAAAGCAAAGAAACAATCTTCAATAACTTGATAATGCGAATGGTAAGTGCAGAACATATATCTTACAGTCAAATACTATGTAGCTAAGTTATGACCTCTACTAATTTAATGTATTTTGTAGTTATATTCATCATTACTGTTAGGTTAGAGATTACGAACACCTATTTCTAGACAATTTTTTGCTTAGTTTTTATAGTGTGCCCAAACTCGCCAAATATACCATTTATTTCGTTAATAATCAAGTTAATAATCTGTTAATTTTTAAAACTTTTCCAATCTTGAGTACAAATGTACAAAACTAAAATAGGATGTATTGGAGAAAATTTACCAAACACCATGAAATTTAGATAATTACTTACATATAAGTATGGATTTTATGCATAAAAAATGAGGTAACTATATTATCCTGAGTTTCCATAGCAGTTTTATTATTTTTTTTTAAAAGTATATTATTATATTGTATTGATTACTACCGAACTATTTATAACAGTTAATTAACTTAGTGTGTTTTTTACTTTTTCATGAAAATGTGACTGTCAATTCAACTACTCCTTCTTTAATTTCACTAACTTTATTAGATATTTCGCTCCGCTCAATATGACAAAGGTAATGTCTTCTAACCAGTTATCTAATTATCCAATTACTAATTATCTAATTTATATTATTTGTTTACAAGAGTTATGAATACCTCAGTTTCATAAATCTACTTAATATGCCGTACTATCTCCTTTTAATAATTTCACGACCGTTAAAAGAACAATTTTAATATCAAGCCAAATTGACCAGTTCTCAATATAAGCAATATCAAATTTTATCCTTTCTTTCATATCCTTTATTTCTCTTATTTCCCCCCTATGTCCATTAACTTGAGCATAACCCGTGATACCTGGTTTTACAGAATGCCTAATCATAAATTTATTTACAATTGCTTTATATTCTTTGTTATGCTGGTTTATATGAGGACGTGGCCCGGTTACCGACATGGTTCCGATTAACACATTAAAAAACTGAGGAAATTCATCAATACTTGTACGTCGAAGAAATTTGCCAATCTTGGTGATTCTCTTATCGTCTCTGGTAGCAGGAACTGTGTCTGAAAAACCATTTTTCTTCATTGTTCGAAATTTAACAATTTTAAAAGGACGATTTTTAAAACCAGATCGTTGTTGAACAAACAACAAACCTTTTTCACCAGATACCAATTTAATTAAATAAAGAATGGGTATGAGCCAACTCAATACCAATATAATTACAAGTAATGACAAAATAATGTCAAAAACCCTCTTAATTAACCTGTTATACCATTTATTCAAGGGACGTGGCTGAATTTTTAACACTCGTACCTTATCGTAATTAACTAAATGGGGTTTCTTGTATGAAAAATCGGATACTTCCTCATTATCTATATCTATAATAAGTGCACCAAATGGGATATACTGGGCTGGCTTTTTTGAAACATATTCCATATTTTCTTTGTTTATTATCCTTTATTGATATATAGAAAGGAAATGAATCTACTAATTATAAATCTTTGAGTTGAATTATTATTGTTGAATTAACAAAAATACAAAAAAATAATGCGAAGTATTGGAAGAAATTTACCAAATACAATGAATTACAGATAATTACCTATTAATATGGATAAGGATATTTTGATAAGAAATAAATTTATGAAATTACAAAGCAAAGGGTTACAGTATGTTAATAATAATACAAGTGATTTTTTTGAAGCATATAAAATTAATGGACATCAATAATCTATTATCAAATTTTCCGATCGCCCAAGTATCACTCACTTCCTTTGCCGCCAATTAATCACTAACTAAGCCAGTCTCAACCTAATCCCATTAGCATTTTCATTATCGTAATAAGTTTTTGGTGAAACACCCGAAAAACTTTTAAAATCATTAATTAAATGTGCCTGATCGTAGTAATTACATTCGTAGGCAACTTGTGGCCAACTCAATTCCTTTTTTCGGTTTTGAATTGTTTCAATTACCTTTATGAATTTGTTAAGACGTTGAATGAGCGTTGGGGATAACCCAATTTTTTCGTTAAAAAGAGTGATTAAATGTTTATTTGAAATATTTGCTGTATCGCAAAGGTTTTTAATTAACGAAGGAGATCCGTTTGCTTTTACCTTTTTAATAGCAAAATCCACAATATCACTAACTCCCGTTAACATATCAACTTTTATTAATAAATAATAATCGAGAACTTTTTTTACTTCCTCCGAACTTATTGCACCTACCAGTAGCCCTCTTAATTTTTCAGATTCCCCATTTAAGACATCATGTAGATTTATTATTTTATTGCTAAATTTCATCATCGGGATTTTGAAAAAATGATATGCCCCTCCCTGCTTAAATTTTATACCAATTAAATGATTATCTTTCTTTTCATCTATCAAATAATACTTTTTGTGAGTCCCAATTATTAGATTGTCCGAAAGTCCTCTGTGATATCCATTGGCATCGCTTATATTAATTGAGCTACCTAAATTAAAAATGATACTTGTTGTACCATCAGGTAGAATTTTTACACTGCTTCTGCCGTTTTTTTCTATCCAGTAATAATCAACAATTTTGTCTAAACATGGATGTGGTGTTATCTTAGTAATCATAGCTCAAATTTTTAAATTCGACGTGTTCGACTTCCTTTCTTCCAACATTATGCCACAACTTTTATCTAACTGAATTACTGTCTTTTACAATGCCTAAACGTTCATTAATATTCCCTTGGCGGGAAATAATGGTGTGCTTCTTGGAAAAATTTAACCTCTCATTTGCCAAGAAAAATGAGTGAATCAAGAATGTTTTACCAGAAAATTTATTGAGTTATGCAATAATAGTAATACTATAGATTGATAATGAAATTGTTATATAAACAAACAGTGAAATATTATGCTGTGGGGTTTTGATATTTAAATTCTGGTTTAAATCAATATCAGTATTTCTTTTGGACAGTTTTAACCAGTTCCTTGATTCTATTTACATGTAGAATCATCCATATCTTATAAAGAAGCAATTTAAATTAAGGCAGTTAACATATGCAGATAGCAATAAAATGTAAATTTGGCCGTAAATAAAGGAAAAATTACTTTTAAATATTTAGTCATGAGAAAGACAATTATTATAATTATCATAATTATGGGCTATTACCAGCTTCAATTAACGGCACAGGAAATTGCCCAATGGAGAGGTGAAAACCGAGATGGTATATACAATGAAACCGGACTACTTAAACAATGGCCAGTAGATGGTCCCAAACTGCTTTGGCATTATGATGAGCTTGGACCGGGGCATGGTTCGGCCGCTGTAACAAATGATTTCGTTTATACTACCGGCACAACTTTAGAAGGTATTGGATTTGTGGTAGCCTTAAATCATAATGGTAAAAAAGTTTGGCAAACCGAAATCGGTAAAGAATGGATGGAGAACTTTGATGGTACTCGTTCAACACCATTAATTTACGATAGTAAAGTTTATATACTTAGTTCATTTGGAAAGCTTTTTTGTATGGATGCTGATGATGGTAGTGTAAACTGGAAGACAGATTTATTTAAGGATTATGATGGTAGAAATATTAAATGGGGAGTTACCGAAAACTTACTTATTAACGGCAATACATTGTTTGTAACACCCGGCGGTATTAAATCGAATATATTGGCTCTTAACAAGGACACCGGTAGTTTAATTTGGAAATCAAAAGCTAAAGAAGAGCTTAGTGCATATTGTTCTCCGGATATTATTGAGTTGGAGAACATTGATATATTTGTTACACAAACCGACAGCTCAATAATTGGCCTCAATGCTTCCAACGGGGAATTACTATGGAGTTATCCACACCCAAACCGCTGGTCGGTACAAGCCAACACTCCCATTTACCACAATGGTAAACTTTATTGTTTTAGCGGCTACGGAAAAGGTGGTGTTATGCTACAACTTTCGGATGATGGGAAATCCATTACTAAGCTTTGGGATAATCAATCACTCGACTCAAAAATGGGAGGTGCAGTACTTATTGATGGTAGAATTTATGGATCGGGGGATAAAAACAAAGAGTGGTTTTGCCTCGATTGGGAAACAGGCGAAACCCTTTACTCTTCGAAAATGCTAAAGATTGGAAATATAATATATGCCGATGGCTTGCTTTATTGCTATGGAGATGGTGGTAATGTTGGAATTGTTGACCCTATTACGAATGATTTCAATCTTATCAGCTCATTTGAAGTTCCTTATGGAGAAAAATATCATTGGGCACATTTGGTAATCAATGATAAAAAACTTTATGTAAGGCATGGAAAATCGCTGATGGTTTATGACATTGCAGCGGAATAATTTCCTGGTGTCAAGTCAATCACATAATAACGCTTTGAGATTGCGTCTTCCTCGTACCTCGTCATCGCAATGACGTCACTGCGAGGCAGTATGACGAAGCAGTCTCTCTGCCAAAAGACACTTGACTTGACACTTTTCTATATTTGAAAAAGCCTACAAGCTCAGTATTTATTTATTGAGCCTTATTTTGAAATCGAAAAGGATAAGGCATTATGCCAACATCGAAGAATGAAAAATATGTAATTCTAATTTCAATAACTATTGGAATATTTCTGATGGGTTATTGGTTATTCTACAATCCAGTTAAGGATTTTAAAAAAAGCGTGCCCGGAATGGATAACCGACCAGATAGCATCACCGGATCAAATCAAATAGTTGTAATTGGTGAAACATTTATTCGATTTACAGAAGATACAACTTCAAAACCATCCGGAAGCTGGACACGTTTCAGAGGAGCTGATTTTGATAATATCAACAAAGAAACAACTAAGCTAATTGACAAATTTCCCAAAGATGATCCAAATATCTTATGGGAAATCAACCTTGGTGAAGGCCATGCCGCTCCTGCGGTATACAATGGTAAAGTTTATATACTTGATTATCTTGAAGAAGAAAAAGCCGATGCTCTCAGATGCTTTTCTTTGAATACAGGCAAAGAATTATGGCAACGAAAATATAGTGTACATGTAAAGCGAAATCATGGGATGTCGCGAACAATACCTGCTGTTAATGAAGATTATATTGTAACAATTGGACCCCTTGGCCATGTTATGTGCTGCAATCCAAACAATGGGGATTTTTATTGGGGAATTGATCTGGTAAAAGATTATAATACGGATATTCCATTCTGGTATACCGGTCAATGTCCGTTAATTGATGGCGATACAGCAATAATTGCACCAGGAGGTACATCTCTACTTATAGCAGTTAATTGCAAAACAGGAAAAGTAATTTGGGATACACCAAACCCTGACAATTGGGGAATGTCGCACTCATCAATTATGCCAATGATCTTAGAAGGAAAAAAAATGTATGTTTATGCAGCCATTGGAGGTATTTGTGGAATAAGTGCCGAAGGAAATAACAAAGGAAGTATACTTTGGAAACTTACCGATTTCAATCCAAATGTAGTAGCTCCTTCTCCGCTTATACTTGAGAATGGGAAGATTTTTTTAACAGCAGGATATGGAGCGGGGTCAATATTTTTTAAAGTTGAAAAGGTTAACAACAGCTATACACCTACAGTTCTTCAACAGTATAAACCAAAAGATGGAATTGCATCCGAACAGCAAACACCTATTACCTTTGATGGTCATATATTTACAATATTGCCAAAGGATGCAGGATCAAATAGAAATCAGTTTGTTTGTTGTAGCACAGATAATTGTGAAGAAATTATTTGGACAAGTGGAACATCTGAAAGATTTGGACTTGGTCCATATGTGGTTGCCAACAATAAATTTTTTATCCTTAAAGATGATGGTACATTATCTATTGCAAAAGCATCTACAAAAGAATTTACTTTGCTTGACAAAAGAAAGATTATGGACGGTCACGATGCTTGGGGACCTATTGCTATTGTAGATGGAAAACTAATAATGCGCGACTCAAAAAAGATGATTTGCCTTGATATACTAGAACACTAAAATGATAACCAATGAAACAAAATAAACTAATAATAGCTGTAGCAATAATTTTCATATTGGCCATTGTTGCTTTTATGGCGTGGGACTTTTTTGGAGATAATAAACCGGAAAAAAATGTTTATGAATATAATCTGGATAATTATAATGAAGTAGACACAAATTTGATAGACTATACAGAAATACAACAAATTAACCCGGACATAGAAGTTATTAATTGCATATCAGTTGACTTTGATGACAATATTTATGTTGCCGGAGATAGCGTCATAAACATCTATAATAGTGCCGGTATTTTAATTAACGAAATTTTGACTAATTCGGATGCCACATGCATAACTGTAGATCAGGATAATAATATTTACCTGGGAGCTAAAGATCACGTTGAAATATGGGATACCAATGGCTCTCGAAAGAGTACATGGGAATCATTCAACGAAAAATCAATTATCACAAGTATTGCCATAAGCGACTCAAATGTTTTTGTTGCTGATGCAGGAAACAAAATTATTTATCATTACAACATTGTAGGTAAATTTATAAACGAAATTGGCAGAAAGGACTCCCTTTCCGGGATTCAGGGTTTTGTTATACCAAGTCCGTATTTTGATGTTGCAATCGGTCGTGATGGTGAAATTTGGGCTGTAAATTCAGGAAGACATCAGCTTGAAGCTTATAAAGCTGATGGTAGTTTAATATCATCATGGAAAAAAACATCAATGGGGTTAAACGGATTTAGTGGGTGTTGTAATCCTTCACATATAGCATTGCTCAATGATGGATCGTTTGTGACAAGTGAAAAAGGATTAGTTCGCATTAAAATACATAAACCTTCTGGAGAGTTTAGTTCTGTGGTTGCGGCCCCAGATAATTTTGAAAAGGGAACCAGAGGACTTGATCTGGCTGTGGACTCAAAAGACCGGATAATTGTGCTTGATCCTAAAAAGGGAATACTCAGGATATTTCAACATAAAGATAATTAGCTGGTATGTTATCACGCAAAGATTTTATAATAAAGAGTTTGAGACTTGCTTCGCTTACAGTAATTGTATCAACAACAGGATATTTACTGCTTAGGGAAGAATCCGATGAAAAATGCAACCTTGATTTTGTTTGTGGTAATTGTAGTAGATTTGATAAGTGTGAGTTGCCCGAGGCGGTTGATAAGAAGACGGAAGACCGAAGTCGGAAGACCGAAGTTGGAAGTCAGGATTTGAACCAGCGTAATTAATAATTAGTAACAATAATGGACAACCCAAACAATGATAACAAAGTCAATCGGAGGGATTTTTTAAACCGTGGTTTAAGAATTTCTGCAGGTATTGCTATAGGTGGCGTTGCAGTGTATTTAGGAAAAAACGCAAGTGCCGAAGACCTTGTGTGGCAACTTGATCCAGCTTTGTGCATTCAATGTGGGCAATGTGTAACAAATTGTGTTATTACACCGTCGGCAGTTAAATGTGTCCATGTTTATGATATGTGTGGATACTGCGATTTGTGTGGTGGATATTTTAGAGCAGATGCAAAACAATTAACCACTGGTGCAGAAAATCAACTTTGCCCTACAGGTGCCATAGAACGCAAATTTGTTGAAGATCCATTTTTTGAATATAAAATAACCGAAGATCTGTGTATAGGATGTGGAAAATGCGTAGCTGGTTGCGGTGCATTTGGTAATGGATCACTTCAATTACAAGTTCGCCACGAACTATGTGTGAATTGCAATCAATGTAATATTGCCTTACATTGTCCGGCAGATGCTTTTAGCAGAGTACCTCGAAGCAAGAGTTCGCTTTTTAAAGGATATAGTGGCAATTCATTTTTAAACAAAACATAGTTGATTGAATATCAATAAATGAAACCAATTATAGCAAACATATTGAACCTATCATTTGTGTCTAAAACGCTTGTCATTCTGAACGCAGTGAAGAATCTCAAAGTAATCAGATACAGTTATTTTGGAGATCCCTGCCTGACCGATAGGCAGGCTTCGCTTCGCTCCAGGATGACAAAAACTAAGTATTCCAGTACACTATTATTATTATTCTTTCTTATTTTTTCGTTTCAGATATTTGATGCTCAAGCTCAGCGATTTCCAAAGCCTGAGTTCGAATCAGGTTATATTCAGGCTGAAACCCAAATTCCGGTTCCACGTTCAGACGCACTTGAGTATATGGACGTTCTTGTTTTGATACTGGCACTATCATTAGTTACATGGTTGGTACTTAAAAAACGATCACGATCCGGAGTGTTTTGGATATCTATATTTTCAATATTATATTTTGGGTTCTACCGGGAAGGCTGTGTTTGTTCGGTTGGTTCACTGCAAAATATTGCACTGGCATTATTCAATCCGGGATACAAAATCCCACTCACGGTACTGGCTTTCTTTATTATCCCATTATTGTTCTCGCTTTTTTTTGGAAGAACTTTTTGTGCCGGAGTTTGCCCATTGGGAGCAATTCAGGATATTTTCATCTGGAAGCCAATGAAGTTAAGCACCTGGATTCAAAAGCTACTAGGACTTATTCCCTTCATTTATTTAGGACTTGCAATATTATATGCTGCCACAAGCACTGATTTCATTATTTGCAGATACGATCCTTTTGTTGGAATATACCGACTTAATGCTGAGTTTTCGATGTATATACTTGGTGGAATTTTTCTGGCAACCAGTATTTTCATTGCCCGTCCATATTGCAGATTTTTCTGCCCATATGGTGTACTGTTAAACTGGGTTAGTAGAATTTCAGTATTTCACATGACTATTACACCAACTAAATGCATACAATGCAGATTATGTGAAGATTCGTGTCCGTTCGGAGCAATTGAAGTACCAGATTCAGCAAACCTCAAAGAATCACGAAAAGATACAAAAAAGAGGTTTGTAATGCTGATAATAATAATTCCTGTTTTGGTATTACTGGGTATTTGGACTGGCTTTCAATTTCATGAAAATCTGGCAATGGTCAATCCAAAAGTAAGGTTGGCCATTGATATTTTTGAACAAGAAAGTGATCCTAATATAATTACAGGTCCAATGTATATTGAACCGATTGCGATTGAAGCTTTCAGATCATCAGGGAAACCAGTAGAGCAACTGTATATGGAAGCAAACGAATTAATTGAGGAGTTTCAAACTGGCAGTATGTGGCTTGGAGGTTTTTTAGGATTGATATTCGGGCTTACTTTAGCAGGATTGTCGGTGTTTAGTTACCGAAAAGATTACGAACCAAATAAAGGAACTTGCCTCAGTTGTGCAAGATGCATGGATTTTTGTCCTGTGGGAGATGAAGATGAATTGATAGTTAAGAGTTAAAAAGTTATAAGTTAGTTTAATGGGAGATAATTCATCAAATATTAAAACATGGACATGGGCAGCCCAAATTGCGGGAGCCTTTGCATTTGTTATTTCCATATTATTGATTGTTAATTATGTACAATACAAGAGTATTGATCCGGTAGAAACTGAATTAATAAACAATCTCATCACAAGATTAAATCATAATCCCGATGATTTTCAACTTCGTGAAGGGATCAGAGCTTTGGATTTACTTTCGAGAAAAGCATATTTTACAAATCAATGGCAGGTGCGTACTGGTGGATATTTATTGCTAATAAGTATTGGTATTCTTGTAATTGCAATGCAGATTATTAAGGGTAATTCCGGAAAAGAAATTACAATAGGCGATAAGGAAAATAATTTTATTGAAAAGAAAAATGCTAGAAAATGGATATCAATCGGAGGATCAATAATAGTTTGTACTGCATTGATTTTTGCCTACTTAACTCATAATGGTTTATCAAAGATTCCTATATCAGAAGAACTAACTGAAAAATTGGATGAAAATGTGAACATTGCAGAAACTGATAATGATATAATAATTACTGAAGAAGTAAATGTCACATTACCTGTTCCTGAAGATGAAGAAAAAGTAACCAACTCAGCTGAAATTACTGAGTCAAAAAAAAATAAACCAAGCGCTAGTACTTCTTCAAGACAATTAATTACAAAAGACAAAATTAAAGAACAAAAACCTATAGCAGAAAAACCGACATCTGAATTCCCTACAGAACAGGAAATCAATAATAATCACCCGGCTTTCAGGGGAACAGGAGGAAACGGAATTTCGTATAACAAAAATATACCTACAGTCTGGAATGGAAAAACAGGAGAAAATATTCTTTGGAAACTGAAAATTCCACTCCATGGTTTTAACTCTCCCATTGTTTGGGATGATAGAGTTTTCGTATCAGGAGCAGATGCTGATAAGCGTGAGGTTTATTGTATTGATGATAATACCGGCGTTATACTATGGACATTTGATGTAAAAAACATACCCGGATCACCGGCAAAATCACCGCAAGTAACCGATGACACAGGATTGGCAGCCCCAACGTTAACAACTGATGGCAGAAGAGTTTATGCCATTTTTGGAAATGGTGACCTGGTTGCAATCGACATGGCAGGCAATCAGGTTTGGGCTCGTAACTTAGGAGACCCCGAAAATCATTATGGTCATTCATCATCGCTGATGCTTTATCAGGATATACTTATAACTCAATACGACACAAAAAAGTCACCCAAATTGTTGGGTCTATCAACAAAATCAGGAGAAACACTTTGGTCAACCGATAGAAAAGTTAGAATTTCATGGGCATCACCCATAGTTGTGGTTACCGGAAATAAAACCGAAATAATAATCGCATCCGACCCAATTGTGGCATCATATAACCCCCTTACAGGAAAAGAGAATTGGCAGGTTGATTGTATTTTTGGAGAAGTTGGTCCTTCTCCTGCCTATGCTGATGGAATTGTATTTGCCGTTAATGAATATGCAAAATTAGCTGCCATCAAAATTGGTGATCCCCCTGAAATTATTTGGGAAAATGATGAATATCTTTCAGATGTTCCAAGTCCGGTTGCAACTAAAGACCTGTTATTTTTAGCAACCAGCTATGGTGCAGTGGTTTGTTATGATGCAAAAACCGGAGAAAAATATTGGGAACAGGAATTTGATAATGGTTTTTACTCCTCCCCCATGCTCGCAGATAGTAAAATATATTTAATGGATATGGAAGGTATTATGCATATTTTTAATGCAGATAAGGTTTATGAACAAATCGCGGAATCACCGATTGGTGAAAACGGGATGACAACACCAGCTTTTGCAGATGGCAGAATATATGTAAGAGGTAATGAGCATTTGTTTTGTATTGGGGAATGAGGAATTTGAGTTTTGACGTGAAAGATATAACAAGAACAAAAAAAGTGAATGAAGTTATAGATAAGATAATTGCAGAAAAGGGAACTGCGGTCGAAGCGGTAATTCCAATCTTGCAGGCTATTCAGATGGAGTATAATTACTTACCTGCTGATGCCATGCAAAGGGTTTGTGATTTAACAGATATTTCACCAGCTCGCATATATGGCATTTCAACCTTCTATTCTCAGTTTCGCCACAATCCTGTTGGTAAACATATAATTAAGGTTTGTGTGGGTACTGCATGTCATGTAAAAGGAGCGATGAGAGTTTACGACGCATTCAAACGTGAACTTAAACTTGATGAAAATCAGGACACAGATAAAGATGGACTATTTACCATCGATAAAGTTGCTTGTCTCGGATGCTGTACAATCGCTCCAGTGGTGCAAATTGATGATACTACCTTCGGGCATGTTGAACCTAGTAAAGTTTCAGAAATTATTGATGAATTTTTAAACTCTGACAAAACATCAAGTTCTGTCAACTCTGGTTTAACATCTAATAATAAGGGAATTGATGGAGAAATCCGAATCGGGCTCGGTTCATGTTGCATTGCCAGTGGAAGCTCGGATGTAAAGGCTGAGTTAGAGAAATCACTAAAAGCAAATAATACCAATGTTGATGTAAAGCAAGTTGGATGTGTGGGAATTTGTAATCAGGTTCCTTTGCTGGAAATTCATAAAAATGGCGAATCACCATACTATTACACCAAAATAAAATCTACGGAAGTAAACGAAATAATAAGAAAACATTTTCGATCGAGAAATCCTTTTACCAGACTAAAAACAGATATTTCGGGAATTATAGATAACTACATCATTAATGGAATTCCAAAATCAGTAAAAAAATATTCATCAGAAAGTGTTGACACTCCTGTAGCCGAATTCCTTAAGGGTCAAATAAACATTGCAACAGAACACAGGGGCGCTATCAAACCTGACGATCTAGATGAATATAAGATGTTAGGAGGTTTCGAAGCACTCCAAAGCTGCTTAAATAATAACCCTGACGAAATCATCAATACAATAAAACAAAGCGGACTAAGAGGACGTGGCGGTGGAGGCTTTCCTTCGGGACAAAAATGGGAATTAGTAAAGAACACTAACTCAGATCAAAAATATGTTATTTGCAACGGTGATGAAGGAGATCCCGGTGCTTTCATGGACAGAATGTTGCTCGAATCCTACCCTTTTAGAGTTATCGAGGGCTTAATTATTGCAGCCTATACTATTGGAGCAAATACAGGACTTTTTTATATAAGGGCGGAATATCCACTTGCCGTGAAACGAATTAAAGAAGCCTTGTACTATTGCGAAAAGGCGAATATTCTGGGTGACAATATTATGAATTCCAATTTTTCTTTTTCGCTGAGCATTTTCGAAGGCGCAGGAGCTTTTATATGTGGTGAAGAAACCGCACTAATTGCATCAGTTGAAGGAAATAGAGGGTTGCCAAAAATGCGTCCACCCTACCCTGCTATTTCCGGGTTATGGGGCAAACCTACGTTAATCAACAATACTGAAACTTTTTCTCTGGTACCATGGATAATTAGAAATGGAGCTGCTGCTTTCGCAGATATTGGAACTGAAAATAGCACAGGAACAAAGGTATTTGCATTGGCTGGAAAGATTAACAGAGGAGGCCTAATAGAAGTCCCCATTGGAATAACTATTCACAAAATTGTTGAAGAAATTGGAGGTGGAATACCCAATGGAAAAGCATTTAAGGCTGTTCAAATAGGTGGTCCTTCTGGTGGATGTATTCCTGCAACAATGAGCGATACACCAATAGATTTCGAATCGTTATCCGAAGTCGGCGCTATGATGGGATCGGGAGGTTTAGTTGTTCTTGACGAAGATGATTGCATGGTGGATATTGCCAGATATTTTCTCGAATTCACTCAGGATCAGTCCTGTGGAAAATGCACTTTCTGCCGAGTTGGCACAAGAAGAATGCTTGAAATATTAGAAAAAATTTGTAATGGTAGAGGAAAACTGGAGGATATTGAAACTCTTGAAAAACTTGCCGACAGCACTAAAAAAGGAAGCCTCTGCGGATTGGGGAAAACAGCCCCGAATCCAGTTATATCAACTCTAAAGTACTTCAGACATGAATATCTTGAACATATAAATGGAAAGTGTCCAACAGGAAAATGCAAGGAACTAATTGAGTATTTCATTGTTGATGAATGTATTGGATGCACAAAATGCGCACAGGATTGCCCAACGGATGCCATTGAATTTAAGCCATACGAAATACATGTAGTTAACAACGAACTTTGTATAAAGTGTGATATTTGCCGTCAGGTTTGCCCTGTTAATGCCGTGATAATTAAATGATAAATCTAACAATAAATAATACAAAGGTTAGTGTTACTGAAGGAACTAGTGTTCTGAAAGCTGCGCAAAAATTGGGAATTGAGATTCCAACAATGTGTTTTCTGGAAGGACTAACTAATCATCCATCGTGTATGCTGTGTTTGGTGAAAGATACCATCAGCGGAAAGCTTCATCCATCGTGTGCATTACCGGCGAATGAAGGAATGGAAATTATTACTGATGACGAAGAAATTCACCATGCACGAAAGGAAGCACTCGAACTTCTTTTAAGTGATCATGTTGGAGATTGCGAAGCTCCATGCCGCCCAAGTTGTCCGGCGAACATGAATATACCACTAATGAATCGACTGATTGCTGAAGGTAAATTCCACGAGGCTCTTAAAGTTGTAAAAGAAGAGATAGCTCTCCCAATAATTCTTGGATATATTTGTCCCGCACCTTGCGAAAAAGCATGCCGAAGAACACAGGTTGATGAAGCGGTTTCAATTTGCAGTTTAAAGAAGAATGTTGCCATTGACGACATTGAAAATGAAATTCAATATTTACCAGAAAAAGAACCTACAAGCGGCAAAAACGTTGCCATAATCGGGACAGGGCCGGCTGGTTTATCTTGTGCTTACTATTTATTATTGCATGGCCATAACTGCGTATTATTTGACAAAAATGAAGAAGCAGGCGGCACTCTAAGGTATGATATCCCTGATGATAAGCTCCCAAAATCAGCATTGGATGCAGAAATTGAAATCATCAAAAAATACGGGGCAGAATTCCGACTAAATACTGATATAACAAAGGAGAAATTTAATTCGGAAATACTAAATGAATTTGATGCAGTTGTATTAGCCATGGGTAATTATGATGATTCAAATCTAGAAAGCTTTGGTTTTGAGTCAACAGATCACGGACTTCAAATAAACAGAAATACATTCGAAGTTGTTGATACAGGAATTTTTGCTTGTGGAAATATTATTCGTTCTCGCCGAATGGCTGTTACCTCAGTAGCACAAGGAAAAGCTGCCGCACATTCTGTTCATCAATATCTTAATGGAATAAAGCCTGAAAAAAAGAAAAGGATGTTCAATTCGAAGTTTGGGAAATTATTTGAAGAAGAAATTGGCGAATATAAGAAGGAAACAATCCCAGATGCAAGAATCAATCTTCCTAATGGAAAGCTTGATAATTTCTCACAAGAACAGGCAATAACAGAAGCTGCCAGATGTATGCATTGTGATTGCAGAAAACCAACATCTTGTAAGCTCCGAATATTTGCCGATGAGTATGAAGCCGATAGAAAGAAATTCCTATTTGGAGAAAGAAAAAAAATTAAAAAGTATTTCCAACACGACATAATCATTTATGAACCAGAAAAGTGCATTAGATGTAATATGTGCGTCGAAATAACAGCACTTGAAAAAAACACTGTGGGATTTTCAAGCATAGGACGAGGCTTCGATGTTGAAATAAATATGCCTCTTAATCGTTCGATAAAGGAAATACTTAACGCAACTGCTATTAAATGCGCAGAGGAATGTCCAACTGGAGCTATTTCTCTTAAATAACTGAGCTATGAAATTATTAATCAGCCTATTAATTATAGTAATTCCTCTTTCTGGTTTCACTCAGGAGAATTGCTGGTCATCATATCGCGGGAATACGGCTCTGTCGGGGAATGCATTTGCTGAAATACAGGATTCATATAAGTTAATATGGACATTCGAAACCGGAGATATAATCAAATCTTCACCCATAGTTTGCAACAACAACATATATATAGGATCCAATAACGGAAGCCTTTTTTCCATTTCCATGGATGGAAAGTTAAACTGGAAGTTTAGTACTGAAACATCTTTTGAAGCTCCACCATTATATCTTGATAATACTATTTTCATTGGATCTTTAGAAGGAATCATGTTTGCTCTCGATGCAAATTCAGGCAAAGAACTATGGCAGTATAGTACTGAGGGACAAATATCAGGATCAGCTAACTGGGCGTTTTCATCAGACAATAGAAGCAAACAGATAATTTTTGGCAGCTATGATTACCGCCTCCATTCGGTTGAAGCTCTCACAGGAGATTCACTATGGAAATATGAAACCGATAATTATATAAATGGAGCGCCTGCAATAAGTAATAATATTGCAATTTTTGGTGGATGTGATGGATTTCTTCATCTTGTAAATACCAATGATGGTAATATTTTTGACACAATTGATATTGGAACTTATATAGCATCATCTGTAGCAATTGACCAAAATTATGCATATTTTGGAAATTATGATGGAGTATTTTATAAAGTCGATATCCCAAATCACAAAGTATTATGGAAAAGTGAAGGTGCCGGACCATTTCTTGGATCGCCAGCCATAGCAGGAAATAAAATTATTATCGGATCACAAAACAAAAATGTTTATTGCTATGATGGTTCAAATGGAGATGTATTATGGACTTTTAAAACCCTACGTAAGATTGAAAGCTCTCCAGTAATTGCCGGTAACAAAGTAATTATAACGTCCGGTGATGGAAGGTTATATATACTGAATTTAGAAAATGGAGGAAAAATATGGTCATACGAAATAGGAAGTCCAATAAGCAGTACTCCGGCAGTAATTGATCGTATGATAATTGTTGGAGCAGAAGATGGAAGAGTTTATGCATTTGGTGATATTAAGTAAAAAATGTTATGAAAGATAAACCACAAAGTCATTCAAAATAAATCACAAAAGACCACGAAGTAATATTTCTTATTCTTTGTGCACCTTTGTGTATTCCTTAGTGCTCCTTTGTGGTAAAAACATTTTTTTATTGTACAGAAATTTGAAAAAGATGAAAATTGTAAATATAGTTCCTGGTTTTGGAGGTACGTTTTATTGCGGAAATTGTCTTCGCGACAGCGGATACACAAAATCGCTAATTAAGCTTGGCCATGATGCCATGATGCTACCCATCTACTTGCCACTAACCATGGAACACGGTATTGAGGAAGATACAAATCCAATATTTTATGGAGCAGTAAATATTTATCTAAAACAAAATTTTAAGATTTTTAGAAAAATGCCCCCTTGGATGGAACGATTTTTCAATTCATCATCCATATTAAGATATGCTGCTAAAAAAGCCGGCTCCACAAGAACTGAAGGTTTAGAGGAAATGACCATTTCGATGATTATGGGTATGGATGGCAACCAGAATGCTGAACTTCAAGAGCTTATTGACTTTCTTAAAAACCACGAGAAACCTGATGTTGTGCACCTTTCAAACGCGCTTTTAATCGGATTAGCAAAGCAAATTCGTGAACAATTAAATGTTCCCGTTGTTTGTTCATTACAAGATGAAGATGTTTGGGTTGATGCTATGAACAACCACTATCGTGAAAAAGTATGGAATTTAATGAGCCGAAAGGCTGAACATGTGGATGCATTTATTGCCGTAAGCGATTATTATGCCGCTGAGATGAAACATAAAATGAGAATTCCTGAAAATAAATTACATGTTGTTCCCATTGGTATTGATGCATCATTATACAGTTATGCTGAACCTGTTAATAATCCATATGTGATTGGCTATATTTCCCGCATGTACAAGGAACATGGATTTGGGCTTCTAATCGATGCTTTTATAAAACTCAAAGAAATACCAGAATTTAAAAATGTATTACTAAAACTATCGGGAGGATATACTGCTGATGATAAGAAGTATGTAAAAACTCAGATAAAAAAACTAAAAAAAGCCGGAATATATCACGATGTAGAGATCATTGATGAATTTAAGCCCGAGAATCGATATACCTTTTTCAACAAGTTAACCATTCTTTCGGTACCCGTATTGAAGGGGGAAGCATTTGGTACTTATCAACTTGAATCACTGGCATGTGGTATTCCTCTGGTTCAGCCAGCCTTAGGTGCATTTCCTGAGATAATTGAGCAGACTTCTGGTGGCGTTACTTACACGCCGAATACATCAAGTGAATTAACTAAAAAATGGACAGAAGTACTTTCAAATCCAAAGTTAATTGAAGATTTGAGTTCCAAAGGATATAAGTCGGTTATGGAAAAATATGGCAATGATTCGGTGAGCGAACAAGTACTTGAAATTTACAAAAAGTTAACCCTATGATAACTGAATTACACAATATTAACAAGGATTACATCAATAATGTATCTGGAGTTAAACATGAGGTATTAAAGGGTATTTCATTTACATTGAATAATGGTGAAGCGATGTCCATTGTTGGACCATCAGGATCAGGTAAAAGTACATTGTTAAACATTATCGGTACAATGGATAAGCCAACTTCAGGAGCAGTGAAATTATATGGTAATGAAATATCGGATTATAATGAAACTCAATTGGCCGAAATAAGAAATCAAAAAATTGGATTTATTTTTCAGTCACATCATTTACTACCTCAATTAAATGTTCTCGAAAATATTCTTCTGCCCACAATTCCAATAAAAGACAAATTATATAAAAAACTCGCCGTTGAAAGAGCAAAGAAATTGCTTATCCGCGTTGGCTTGGTTGATAATATTCATCAATTGCCTGGAGAATTATCAGGCGGTGAATGCCAAAGAGTTGCAGTTGTTAGAGCGTTGATTAATGAACCTGATTTAATACTTGCCGACGAGCCTACCGGGTCATTGGATGAAGAATCAGCAGCCAGCATTGGAAAGCTACTTTTTGAAATGCATAAGGAAAACAACACAGCTCTTATTGTGGTAACCCATTCTTTGAAACTCGCAAACACCATCGGCAATATCCATAAACTAACCGGAGGAATGTTAATATCAGCTTAATATGAACAGTATTAAATTCATTATACGAAGTCTTTCATATTATAGTAAGCAACACATTGCTGTTTTTCTAGCTACAATAATAAGTACTGCTGTTCTCACGGGTGCTTTAATTATTGGAGATTCGGTTAGATACAGTTTGAAAAACCTGGTTAACCAAAGGTTGGGTAAAATTGAATATGTTCTTGTAACAGGTGATCGCTTTATTGGTAACCAACTATCCAATAGGATTTCAGATGACATAGCTGTTCCTACTGCTTCGTTATTGATGCTTGAAGGAATTGCAATCAACACCGAAAATCAAAAACGTGTAAATAAAGTTCAATTATTTGGAATAGATAAAAATTTCTGGGCTCTTTCAAATGTCAGTGCTCCAAAACTTTTAAAGAATGAAATAATTGTTTCCAAGAGCCTAGCAAAGAAATTAAGTCTGGATATTGGACAGGAATTATTGTTGCGAATTCGAAATGCTGATATTGTTCCGCTCGACGCTCCTTTTACAAGCGATGAGGAACAAACCATTGCTCTGAGAATGATTGTTAAAGAAATTGCTGGAGATTCCATGCATGGTCGTTTCAGCTTGAGAAATAATCAAACCCCTCCATACAACATTTTCATTCATAAGGATTTTCTTGGTGATAAATTAGATCTTGAGGGGTTATCAAATATAATTATTACATCAGGTAACGAAAATATTGACAAAGAGATATTAGATAAAAGCCTGCAATCAAATATTACTCTAAAAGATTTAGGCCTAACATTGACCAACATTGATGATGACAAGTTTGAGCTGAAATCCACCAGAATTTTTATCGATCATTCATTTTCGGAAAGTATTTCTAATGTAAATATTCCCAGTGACAAAATACTGACATACTTTGTAAATTCAATTACAACACTCAACAGCGAAACTCCATATTCCTTTATTTCAGCAATATCTGAGGATTATCTTGGTCAACAAATATCAAACAGTGAGATTATCATTAACACATGGCTTGCCAATGATTTAGATGCAATAATTGGGGATTCTGTAAAGGTCGACTACTTTGTTATTGGACCACTACGAACGCTTCAAGAAAAATCGGAGTATTTTATAGTAAAAGATATAATCCCTCTTGTCAACAATCTCTTCAACAAATCATTAATGCCTGACTTTCCGGGATTGTCGGATGCCGGAAATTGCAGTGACTGGGATGCCAGTATTCCCATTGATTTAAAAAAAATAAGAGATAAGGATGAAGAATACTGGAATGACTTCAAAGGCACCCCTAAAGCATTTGTTTCTCTGGAAAAAGGATTGGAGCTCTGGGAAAATAAATTTGGGAATTATACTTCAATTAGATTCAATTCAAATCAAATCACCAAAACGGAACTGGAAAATGACATTCTATCAGTAATTAGTCCAAATGACATTGGTTTTGCATTTAATGATGTCAAATCTCAAGGTAATCGAGCTGCTTCAAACGGAGTTGATTTTGCCGAATTGTTTCTGAGTTTAAGCTTTTTTATTATTGCTGCTGCCATACTTCTAACAATATTAATTTACAGTCTTAATCTGCAAAACAGAATGCATGAGGTTGGTGTATTGATGAGTCTGGGGTTTAATAAGAAACAAATTATCCGATTACGATTTTTCGAATCAATAATCACAATAATTATTGCTTCCATTGTTGGCGGCCTTTTGGGAATTATATACAACACTTTTATTATTTCGGGATTAAATACCGTTTGGAATGATGCCATACATACCGATTTAATTGAAGTTATAATTCACCCATCAACAATTATTACAGGTATACTTATCGGCATTTTTATTTCGCTGTTATCCATATACATAGTAACGGTGAGGGTATTAAAGAAGAATATTATTGGTGTAATTCGTACGCAAAAAAATTATTTACAAAATCGACACAATTGGCTTAACATTGGTCTAATAATAATTGGAATCTTCGGCTCTATGGTATTGATGTTTGCATCATTATTTGGAGTTATTAAAATAGATTCAACCACGATGCTATTGGCTGGATTTCTTTTCCTTTTGGGATGCATTGCTATTATAGCAAGTCTGTTTAGTTGGTTTATCCAAACATCTACTAGAGTAAATATTGGGATATGGCTACTTGCATTAAAAAATGCAGCCAGAAATAAAAACAGAAGCATAGCAGTCGTAACATTGCTAACCATCGGTACATTTACAATAATTGTAACTGGTGCTAACAGGCTTACTTTTTCAGGACTTGAAAATGAAAGAAATTCAGGAACCGGAGGGTTTAGTTTGTGGATAGAAAATACCATCCCCATTCTTCAAAATCTCAACACTAAGACTGGAAAAGAGCAATTTGGATTAAATGACGAAAATATTCTGGATGATGTTAGATTTATTCAATTCCATAATTTACAAGGCGATGATGCCAGTTGTTTGAATTTGAATCAGGTGCAACAACCTCAAATACTTGGTATTGACCCGTATTTATTTGACAGTTTAGAAGCTTTTTCATTTGCTACACAACTTGTTGAATCCGAAAATCCCTGGCTTGATCTCAAAAAAAATTACGGAGTTAGTTTAATCCCTGCAATTGCCGACCAAACAGTTATTCAGTGGGGTTTGATGAAGTCGATTGGGGATACAATATCATACATAAATGAATATGGTGTGAAATTGGATTTACTCCTTGTGGGAGGTTTAAGCCCATCGGTGTTCCAGGGAAATATATTAATCTGCGATAGTATTTTTATCGAGAACTTCCCAGGTTCGGGAGGCTCAAAAATTATGTTGGCAGATGTTCCTGATGAATTAACAGCAGAAGTATCAAATCTACTGGAACAATCTTTAACGGATTATGGATTAGAAATTACCTTAACCTCTCAACGACTTAAAGATTTCTATTCGGTAACCAATACATATCTCACAATCTTCATGATACTTGGTGGCCTTGGAGTAATTATTGGAACCTTTGGATTGGGAATTGTAATTATTAGAAATATTCTAGAACGCAAAAAAGAAATAGCTGTTTTTTATGCGTTGGGTTTCAGAAGGGCTCAGATTTTTAAAATGATTGTGATTGAGAATGTTTTTCTCTTGACATCAGGAATATTAATTGGGACCCTATCGGCAACAATTGGAATATTGCCTTCAATAATATCAACATCATATCACATACCAAGCAATTTTTTGTTCATTATTATCTCTATTGTAATTATTAGCGGGTTACTCTGGATACTGATTCCATCATGGTTATCACTAAGGAAAAATAAATACCTCAACCTAAATAATGAGTAATCAACTTTTTTAAAATTTAGCACAATCAAAATTAATGAATCCACCATCAAAGAAGGTGTCTTGGATTGCACCCAAAGGGCGCTTCAGTTATTAAGTTCATATTATGGAGTGTTGGAGAAATGGATGTGGGGAAAAGTTTTGTCAAAAAAAACAAATGAACTTTAATAACCAAAACATACAGAAAGTCTATTTTATTTAGGATTGTATTTTCATCACTCCAATACTCCATTATTCCCCAATATTATTCAAATATAACAGTCAATACATAACCACAATCAAAGAAAGTGATTTTCAAATGACTATTAACTTTGTACATGTTGGTCGATCGAAGTATCCCCTTTGTATATTAATTATCAACCTATCAAATATGGTGCTCTCCAATAACTTTCTTTTTATTATTTTTAAGCTCTAATTATTTCTAATTAACTAAATTCACATTCTATGTGAAGCCCTACTAATTACTTTACTTTTTAATTAATGAAAAAACATGAAAATAAAACTCAAATATTTATGGGTAACACTTCTAATTCTGGGCAATAGTATTGCAGGATTTTCCCAAACTACAAACCCTGATGGTTGGTATCAATTCAGAGGCCAAAACAGGGATGGTATATCAACGGAGAGCTTAAGTGATATAAACTGGTCTGAAACCAAACCCGAATTAGTTTGGAAAAAGGAATTAGGATCGGCATTTTCAGAACTTACCATTTCCAACGGAATAATATATACAATGACTAGTGAAATGACAGATAGTCTGTCGGGTTTTGAATTTGTAGCTGCATACGATGAAAATACAGGCAACGAGTTATGGAGAACAAAAGTAGATTCTATATATATAGATTATGATGGTTGGGGTAATGGAACAAGGTCCACGACAATTATTGATGATGATCAAATTTACAGCCTAAGTGGCCATGGAAAATTAAGTGCAAATTTAAAAAAAGGCGGTAAACTTCTGTGGCAGATAGATTTCTTAAACAAATTTGGAAGCACAACTCCAAG
Organism: Bacteroidota bacterium; assembly: GCA_013203805.1. Taxonomy (GTDB): domain Bacteria; phylum Bacteroidota; class Bacteroidia; order Bacteroidales; family F082. The sequence continues at coordinate 22,689 of JABMPH010000462.1, forward strand.
ATGGGGCTTCGCATCATCCCCAACCATTGTTGACGATGTACTTATTATGGAAGTTGGGGGAACAGATTCAAGAGCATTTATGGGGTTTAATAAAAAAGATGGAAGTATTAACTGGAGCAGTGAAAATGGAAATGCTTCTCACGATTCACCGCTAGCTGCAACTATTGATGGTAAGGAACAAATTATTTTTGCAAATGGCCGAAAACTATTTTCATTTACCTCAACCGGTGATACATTATGGACTTATAATATGCCCTTTGGAAGCTTAACTGCAATACCGATACTAATTGATAAGAATAAAATATTTCTATCGGGTGTACGAACTCCAGGGTTTATTATCATTGAGATAAATGGAAACACAGCAACGGAGGTATTAAATGGCAATAGCATGAAAAATGACTTTAGCTCATGTGTTTATCATAACGGATATATTTATGGTTATCATGTTGCTGCATTACGATGTGTATCAGTAGAAACAGGCGAGGTAAGCTGGACAAAAAGAGGATTTGGAAAAGGTAGCCTGATAATGGTTGATGATAAACTACTTGTACTATCCGATAAAGGAAAATTGGCCGTAGTTCAAGCAACTCCCGAGGCTTATATCGAGCTTACTACTGTTCAGGCAATTGAAGGCAAGTCATGGACAGCCCCATCATTTATGAATGGTAAAGTTTTTGTAAGAAACCTTACCGAAATGGCATGTTATAAGCTGAAGTAATTATTCACAATTAAACCAAATTGAGATGAAACAGATTACAAAATATACTTTACTGACATTGTTACTACTCAGCATTACATCTATTACAAAAGCACAAGATGTTGATGAAATAATAACCCTACATCTTCAAGCACATGGCGAACTAACTAAATGGGATCAGATTGAATCGATGAAAATTACAGGCAGGTTTACTGCTTTTAGTGTGGAAGATGACTTTTATGCCATCAAAACCAAAGATGGAAAGTACTATAGCGAATTGAAACTTGGTCAATTTGATGTAATTGAGGCATTTAATGGAGAAACTGGCTGGACTATTGATCCATGGCAAGAATTTACCTTTCCCCGTAAGTTAAATAAATCAGAGCAAAACGTTTTTCTTCAGAAAGCAGAGTTTTTTACTCCATTTTATAATTACAAAGAAAATGGCTGTGAAGTTGAGTTAATTGGCAAACAGGTTGTTGATGGTATTGATGTTTATGTTATTAACCTGGTGCGGCCGGATGGGAATACCGAAACCTGGTATCTTGACGCTGATACTTATCTGGAATATAAACGTGAATCCTTATGGGTTGATTTTGCTTATGGCGTACCTGCCGAAACCTATTTTGATGATTTCAGAGAAATTGACGGATTAATTATTCCATTCCTCACTGAAAAAACCTTTTGGCAACGCGACAGAGTTCTGCAAATTGAAGATATTGAATTTAATGTTGATGTTGATGAGAACCTATTTGTTATGCCAAGAAGTGCAGAAATTGAGAAATTAGCATTCCTAATTGGTGATTGGGGAGTTAGAGTTAATGCATGGTCGGGGCGAGCGAACAGATGGTATAGTACAGATAGTACAAGCTCTACTATTGATTTTATTGCGACAAACCTAATTCAGGAGAAAATTAGTTTTATCGATTTTTTCGTTCAATCAAACATCAATAATTTTGGATGTAACTCATCTGAAAGTAAGTATTTTTCTACTACCTATAGTGGATTTTCATCAGAGATTATGATGCTGGATGGTGTATTCACTGATAGTACTTTTGTTCTAAAAAATGTAAAAATTGGGTGTGATACTTCCCAGGCTTCTATTCAAATTAAAGCTACTTATTCAAATATTACACTGGATAGTTTTACTCTCGAAATAGAACAATCTGCTGATAATGGTAAAAGTTGGAATCCTGGGTTACAGCTGATCTATGGTCGGTTGAAGGAATAGTATATTTGCGGAATGAACTACCTTCCCGCAAGCGCAATGTCATTAAGTTAAAGGACTGACGTCATCGCGAGCGCAGCGACGCGATCTCTTTTAACCTTATTTTAATGAGATTGATTCGCTTCGCTCACAATGACAAAATTCGTTTAACAGCTTAACTTAATGACATTGGCCGCAAGCGGACGAGGTATCAACGAAGGGTTTCTTTTTTAATACGCCCCAAGGGACGGGGAATATGACCCAAGAGATCCTTCGCCTTTGCTCAGGATCAGTTTGGCTAATTAATTTCAGTTCACTATCGTTCCTGGAATTAAAGCCTTACTGATTTAAAATTCACATCCTTTTGGTTAGGGATTTGGGAATAATATCAAATTACCAGCCATACAAATACACATATTAATAATTGAGATCAATAGAATATAATTGACTCCAAACAACGATTATATCTTTACGAATTTTTTTGTAATAGTGTTGCCCCCAATATTTAACCTCAGGGAGTAGAATCCCTTCTTTAGCTTTCTTATATCCAATTTACAATTTTGAAGGCAACTATTACTGGATTGAACTATAAGACCACTAATATTTGTTATTTCGTATTCATCAATAGTAATATAATCAGGGCATTTAATGTTTATAATATCAGAACACGGGTTTGGTGCAATACTCACTATATTGACCAAATTATTTTCGATTTTCCCTGAATGTATCAATGGTGTTAAATATCCACATGGTAAATTATCCGGCCATGATTCTGCTCTAAAGAAAATATTAGTGTCTTTGTAGCATCTTAGTTCTTTTATGTCGCCCTCTATGCCATACTGGCTGCTAACTCCCATTAAGAATCTTGTTGATCCAATATTCTCAATTGATTTGTGATTTCCAAAGAAACCACAATGAAGCCAATTTGCATTTTCTGTTGGTGATGTGTATTGCACATTTATTACTTGGTCATTTATAATAATCTGATCAATACTATCAACTATATATTCAAATGTTGAACAGTAATAGCCGTAGAGAAAGTATTGCCAACAATCATCAAATGTTGTATCCCTAACAATCTCCACATCTCCTGGGTTTAATGAAAAATTGTATAATGTCTCGAAGGAAGAAGAAATAGGATCCCAGTGAAATAATTTATGATTTTCACGATAATAGTAATCTGTTGACCTTAATGTGGTATCATAATAACAACTCGTTGGGGATGTGCATGTAACAAATACTGCAAATGTATTTAACTTTTTACATTCCTTATTATTTATTACTACTTCATCTACAGATTCAATGTAAGTTAATTCATCAGTTGAACCAAAATAATGGCTATAATACCATTTTGCACCAATTGGAGCCCATTCTTGTGATATAATTTGAGTGCATGTTATTAATAAACCTGCAATAATCAGTATAGTACGTTTCATGATTTAATATATTAAGTTAATTTACAACAAACCTCCCTCTACCTGAAATACTGCCATTATAACTTACAATAACCGTGTAAAGCCCAGCTTTCCATCCCGTAACATTAAAGCCTACTGTAGTTTCTCCTGACCCAACTTTTCTTTCTTCCACCTTACGGCCAAACAAATCAAAAATAGATAATGTATGAATTTCACTCTCATTTTCTTTAGGTATGAAAATGTTGATTACACGGTTTGCAGGATTAGGGTATATTACCAGCTTTTCTTCATTGCGTAATGCAATATGTTCAGGTTCGCCTACCCAGCAATCGTTCCAACTCTCGCAGCCCATACTGTCAACTTTAATAACCCAAACATCCTGATTACCGGTATCGGGTGGATAGGGCGATACATCACCAACTGCAATATAACCTCCATCGCTTGTTGGGGTTACGCCGTATAGGTAGTTAAAGCTAAATAGTTCCTTTAATTTTTGATATTCCCTATACCACAAAGAATCACCATCAATTGAGAACTTAAAAAGGTAACCGCTATAACCTTCTAAATGATATGCTGATCCTTGGATATTACCCGTAACGATTATATCACCCTTATCATTTATATTTACACTTCTAAGGTATTTATTCCATAAAGACTTACCATACTTTTTCTCCCAAACCACATTACCTTGCAAATCAATTTTAATAAGGGCATCACGGTTATAACCGTCGGAGGAAGGGTACGACATACTATCACAGTAGCTGTATGCTCCAATAATTGTGCTATCGGGTGAGTTAACCAAATACATGGGACCATGCATCTGATCCCA
>JABMPH010000463.1 GCA_013203805.1 Bacteroidota bacterium
AAAATTGGTGAAAATATTTTTGCTGGCGGGCGTCAGGTTGGTAGTTCAATCGTAATTGAAGTTGTTAAGGAAGTTGAACAAAGCTACCTTACCCAACTTTGGAATCAGGATAATAACAATAAAAGCAGTGAAGCAAAGTTAACCACCATTATAAATAAAGTTAGTGAATACTTCACCGTAATAATACTATTAATTGCTTTTGTATCTGCAATTTACTGGATAATAAACGATCCATCACTTGCATTATTTGCTTTTACATCAGTACTAATAATTGCGTGTCCTTGTGCTCTGGCTCTTACCGTTCCATTTACATTTGGCAGTACCATGCGACAATTTGGTAGAAGGGGATTTTACATAAAAAATACTGGTGTAATTGAGAAATTACGAAATATTAACACAATAATATTCGACAAAACAGGTACCATCACAATAAATAGCACAATGAAAACCAAATTTGTTGGTGACCCGCTTTCTGCTGAACAACTATCTTTGATTAGATCCTTAGCTTCAAACTCAAGTCATCCATTAAGCGCAACAATAGTTGGTTCAATTGCCAGCAAAAGTAACTATCCTGTTGCTGATTATCAGGAAATCCCTTCCATGGGTATTACAGGCATGGTAGTTGGTATTAAGGTAAATATGGGATCATGTAAATTTGTGACAGGTAAAGAAGATACAAATATTAATAGTACAAATGTTTACATATTAATTAAAGATAAAGTACTTGGCCATTTTAAAATTGAAAATATTTATCGACCGGGTTTAAAAGAAGTAATTTTTAAACTTCAGAAACTGTTTTCTTTATTCTTACTATCTGGAGATAATGAGGCCGAGCGTAAAAATCTTATTCCTCTATTTGGTTCTGAAAAAAATTTAAGGTTTAATCAAAGCCCGGCAAACAAAATGGATTTTGTTAAAGAGCAAAAAAAACTGGGTAATAGAGTATTAATGATTGGTGATGGATTAAACGACGCCGGAGCCTTGATGGAAAGTGATGTGGGGTTAACAATCGCTGACGATATTTACAGCTTCTCCCCTGCTTGCGATGGAATTATTGAATCATCAAAATTTCAACAACTTCCTAATTTCATCAGTTTTACAAAAACTTCAATAATAATTGTAATTATAAGTTTTGTTATCTCTTTTATTTATAATTTTATCGGATTGTATTTTGCTGTACAGGGAAATCTATCACCATTAATTGCTGCGATATTAATGCCAATTAGCTCAGTAAGTGTAGTAACATTTGCAACAATCTCTATCAATATTTTGGCTAAAAGATTGATATCTAAACAGTAAAATACTTTATTTTAATTTATTCTAAATAGTGTTTTCTCAAAATTGAATAAATAATATTTTTATTTTTGACTCTAATTTATTAATTAGGAACTTTAATACCTAAATGTCGGTTATTATCATATTAGTAATAGTTGGAATCGTAGTCACTGGTTTATTTCTCATTGGATTTATCTGGTCGGTTAAATCAGGTCAATACGATGATATGTATTCCCCTTCTGTTCGTATACTTTTTGATGATGATGATACCACTACCATTGATATTGAGAAAATATCAACCCCTGAAAAAGCAAATTCTGAAATTAAGAGTGAAAAAAAATCTCAAACCAATAATTAAAAGCTTATGGAGTTACAAAAATTTACTTATGACAACAGGCTGACTAACTTTTTTATCTGGGCCACTGTGAGCTGGGGAATAGTTGCTATGTTGGTAGGCTTAACAGCTGCCTTGGAACTTATTTTCCCAAATATGAGTGGTGAAATTGCGTGGTTAGTCTTTAGCAGAATTCGTCCTGTACACACAAATGCGGCAATTTTTGCCTTTGTTGGTAATGGATTTTTTGCAGGAATTTATTATTCGATGCCGCGCTTGTTAAAAACCCCAATGTATAGCAAAGCCCTAGGCAATATTCATTTTTGGGGATGGCAATTAATCATTGTTCTAGCTGCAGTTACATATCCGTTTGGTTTTACTCAATCGAAAGAGTATGCTGAACTAATTTGGCCAATCGACATACTAGTTGTTGTTATCTGGGTTTTCTTTGGAGTAAATCTTTTCATGACAATCATTAACCGTAGGGTTAAGCACATTTATGTGGCAATATGGTTTTACATTGCAACATGGGTTACTATTGCAGTTCTTTATATCATAAACAACTTAGCAATACCAGTCTCATTTACATTAAGTTACCCAATTTATGCAGGTATTCAAGATGCGTTGGTACAATGGTGGTATGGTCATAATGCGGTTGCATTTTTCCTAACAACACCTATCCTGGGTATGATGTATTACTTTATTCCAAAGGCAGCAAACCGACCCATTTATTCTTACAAACTTTCGATTATACATTTTTGGGCGCTTATATTCCTATATATTTGGGCAGGCCCTCATCACCTACTCTATTCAGCATTACCCGACTGGGCACAAGCTCTGGGTGTTGTATTTTCAGTTATGTTAATTGCTCCTTCATGGGGAGGTATGATTAACGGACTGCTTACATTAAGAGGTGCTTGGGATAAAGTTCGTGAAGATCCTGTACTTAAAATGTTTGTAGTTGGTGTAACTGCATACGGTATGGCAACATTTGAAGGCCCTATGCTTTCACTTAAAACAGTAAATGCTCTAAGTCATTTTACAGATTGGACAATAGCTCACGTACATATTGGTACATTGGGATGGAACTCAATGATGAACTTTGGCATGATTTATTGGTTAATACCTCGTTTGTTTAAAACAAAACTTTATTCTGTAAAACTTGCAAATACACATTTCTGGATTGCAACTTTAGGTATGCTATTCTTCTCTATTCCTCTTTATTTTGCCGGATTTACTCAGGCATTAATGTGGAAAGAGTTTACAGCTGAAGGGTATCTTGCATATCCTAACTTCCTGGAAACAGTAACCCAAATACTTCCTATGTATTATTTACGGGCATTTGGTGGTACATTATATGTAATTGGAGCTTTACTGTTTATCTATAATGTATGGAAAACTGCAGCTCAAGGTAAATTTAACAGATATGAAAATGATGAGGCTGCACCAAAAGCTCCGTCAAAACCAGGTGAAAGTTTCCATAGAAAGATTGAAGGAAAACCATTAAAACTTACCTTACTTGCATTAATTGTAATACTTATTGGTGGATTATTCGAAGTTGTTCCAATGTATTTGATTAAATCAAATATTCCTACCATAAGCGCTGTTAAACCTTATACACCACTTGAATTAGAAGGCCGTGATATTTATGTTGCTGAAGGTTGTTACTTGTGTCATTCGCAGATGATTAGACCGTTTAGAAACGAAACCGAGAGGTATGGTGAGTATACAAAAGCAGGTGAAACTGTGTACGATCATCCGTTTCAGTTTGGTTCAAAAAGAACAGGTCCGGATTTAGCACGTGAAGGAGTAAAATCACTACCAAACTACAAACCCGATTCGTGGCATTTTAATCATATGATTAATCCTCAAAAGGTAAGCCCCGAATCGATTATGCCACAGTATCCTTGGTTGGCTGATAATGATATTGATATATCGTTAACTCCTGATAAAATTAAAGTAATGAGAACATTGGGTGTACCATATCCTGAGGGTTTTGAAGATAAAGCTGTTACTGATCTTAAAGCTCAATATGATCAAATTGCTAATGGTTTACGCAGTAGTGGTATTGAGGTTGGTGAAAACAAAGAAATTGTTGCACTTATCGCATATCTACAACGACTTGGAACTGATGTTTATAAAAATAAATAAAATAAAAATTTGATGTTATGAAGATCGTTATTAACCAACTTGAGCAAATTTCCGGGGTTGAGATTTACCCTATTATTGGCCTACTTATATTTTTCACATTTTTTGTGTTGGTAGTATATATGGTAGTAAAAACCGATAAACAGGAAATTGAAGAGTATAGTAATATGCCTCTTGATGGAAATGACGATCTTCATTCAGATAATCATCAAAACTAAAAAAGATAAACTATGGCAACAGAAAATAAAAATATTACTCATGATGATGAGGGCTATGAGATAGATACTTTAACCAATGAACGATTAATTAAAGATCATAGCTATGATGGAATTAAGGAATTGGACAATGAACTACCACCTTGGTGGAAATGGTTATTTTATTTAACAATAATTTTTTCGATAGTGTATATGGTTCGTTTGTTTGTATTTCAGGCAGATGATCTTGTTCAGGAAAACGAATATCAACTTGTTGTTGAAAAGTATGCAAAAGATAATCCCAATTCCGCACCTTCAGCTGAATTTAAAATTGTGATGCTTACAAGCGCTGCCGATCTCGCTGCAGGTAAAGAAACATGGACTAAGATTTGCTCAGCGTGTCACCTTGTTGATGGAGGAGGAATTGTAGGCCCAAATATGACCGACAATTATTGGATTCATGGAAATAAGGTTGAAGATCTTTATAAAATAGTAACCAATGGGGTTATCGAAAAAGGCATGATTCCTTATAATACACAACTTAGCGAAAAGGCTCGTTTGGAAGTTATAAGTTACATACTAACCGATTTGGTTGGATCTACACCTGCTACACCTAAAGCACCAGAAGGCACAGCATATTAATAAGTTTTAAAGAAAGCAAAACAAAAGCCGGATATATATATTCGGCTTTTGTTTTATGTTATATATCATAATATTTATAACTTTATGCACTTTATATTAAAGTTCGACAGTAGAAAAAAAAAAGGACTATAAGTTAAAAAATATAGCATTATGTCAGTAAACGAAAAAAAAGAAAACCATGATCACTTTCGTGATAAACTAACTACCGTTACAAATGACGGTAATCGGGTATGGGTATATGCTAAAAAAGTAAAAGGCAGATTTTTTAATCGCAGAAAAGTAGTAGCAATATTTCTACTAGCTCTTTTTTTTGCTGGCCCTTTCATCAAGATAGGAAATGAACCTATAATGCTTTTCGATGTACTCCAACGGAAGTTTGTGATTTTTGGAGTAATTTTCTGGCCTCAGGATTTTCATCTCATATTAATGGCATTTATTACTACAATTGTTTTTGTGGTATTATTTACGGTAATATTCGGACGATTATTTTGTGGATGGATATGTCCGCAAACCA
>JABMPH010000464.1 GCA_013203805.1 Bacteroidota bacterium
ATGTTAGAATATGCTATCAAATTTAATTCACAAGCAGTTATAAAGCGACTGGGATTTATCTTAGAGATATTAAAAATTGAAACAAACATAATTGAAAATTTACAGAAGTTGAAAACAAATTCCGTTGTGCTTTTAGATACAGAACTTCCAAAATCAGGAAAAATAAAAACCAAATGGAGTATTCAACAAAATATTGAAACAGAAACCATTAAAACAGCTATTTATACGTGATAAAATCAGGAGAAATACAAAAGAAAGCTAGAACAGTAGGCGTTAGAGACCAGCAAATAGAAAAAGATTATATTTTATCTTGGATATTGCAGGGTGTTGCGATGCATAAGAAACTTTCCAAAATAATTGTTTTTAAAGGTGGAACTGTTTTAAAGAAAGTATATTTTGAAGATTATAGATTTTCGGAAGACCTTGATTTTACATTATTAGATAACAAAATTTCAAATCCCCAAATCTTCGATTATTTCAATGAAGTATTTGAATATGTGAGAGAAGAAGCAAATATACCTTTAGAAATAATTGACGATAATGAACACCAAGATGGAGGGATAAATTTTTACATCAGTTATATTGGACCGCTTGGCGGAATGGGAACAAACAAACGTGTAAAAGTTGATATTTCGAAAAGTGAAGAATTACAGTTTGAGCCAAGTAGCAAGTCTGTTTTTTTAACTTATACAGACCAAGAAGAACATATATTATTTTGCTACACTCTTGAGGAAATTCTTATTGAGAAACTTCGTTCGGTAATGCAAAGAATGCAAGCACGAGATTTTTATGACATATGGTATTTACTTGAAGTACATGGATTAGAAATCGACTTTTATATAAATGAGTTTATCGCTAAGTGTGAAAGTAAAAAGGTTAATCCAAAAGATTTCTTCAAGAAACTGGAACAACGACTACCACAATATAAAGCTCGCTGGCAAAAGTCTATGAAAGAACAAATTCAGAATTTACCTGAGTTTGAACAAGTAGAAAGAGAAACTATGAGACATTTAAGAAAACTGGAATTATAAACTAAAATATAAATTATTAATGAAATTTATTGACTTATTCGCAGGACTTGGAGGCTTTCATAAAGCTTTGCACGAACTTGGACACGAATGTGTTTTTGTTAGTGAACTTGACCCTGCATTAAGAGAAGTCTATCAAGAAAACTGGGGAATAGAAGTACACGGAGACATTAAAAAAGTACTTGAAAAGGACATTAATATAATTCCAGAACACGATATATTATGTGCTGGTTTTCCCTGCCAACCATTTTCAAAAGCAGGAAATCAATTAGGGCGTGATGACGATAGAGGAACTTTATTTGACGAAATAGTAAAAATATTAGAATATCGCAAACCTAAATATTTCATACTTGAAAATGTACCTTTTATTGCCAAGCACGATAATGAAGAAACTTGGAAATATATGAAAAGTGAGTTAGGAAGAATAGGCTATGAAGTTGAACACGGGATATACTCACCTCAGGACTTTGGTATTCCTCAGCATCGAAAAAGAATATTCATCGTAGGCTCAAATAGCTTGTCTCATTTTAATTTTAACGAAATTGACAATCAAAAAACTAACACAGTTGAAATCCAGCAATTCATTGAAAAAAATCCAAAAGGAATAAAGGAACTGCCAAAAGCTAATCAAGAATGTATAAAACTATGGCAAAAATTTATCGACAGAATACCCAAAGAAATAAAAATACCAGGATTTCCGATTTGGGGAATGGAGTTCGGGGCAACTTATCCATACGATGAAACCTATCCTCATAGAATGACAAAAAAAGAACTTGAAGGATATAAAGGTAATTTTGGTTCAAGTTTAAAAGAGATGACCAGAAAAGAACAATTTGCAAATTTACCAAGTTATGCACGGGTTAAAAAAAAGTTTCCCGACTGGAAAAAACGTTACATAAAATACAATCGAGAATTTTATCTTGAAAATGAGAAATATATAAAAGATATAGTAAAAGAAATATCAAAATCACCATCTCAGAGTTGGCAAAAATTAGAGTGGAATGTAGGTGATATGGAAAGAAAAATTAATAATTATATTTTACAATTCAGAGCATCTGGAATCAGAATTAAGAAAGTTAACTTTTTTCCTTCTTTAGTTTGCACAAATACTCAAAGACCCATTCTGGGTTGGGAAAACCGATATCTAACTAAAACGGAAGGATTGAAACTACAATCATTGGAAGGACTAATATTACCACCAAATGATAATGCAGCCTTCAAAGCATTAGGGAATGCTGTTAATTCTCATATTGTAAAATTAATAGCAGAACAACTTATTGAAAAGCCAATTAAACCTCTCAATGGCAAAAATATAAGCGTAGAAAATAAGATAATACAGTATGAAGAATAACAAAGTAAATATACGACCAAATGTTTCTATACTTTCGGTTCTGAAATTTTTGGAATATGAAACCTGGTTTGCTTTAGCTGAATTTGTAGATAATGCAATAGCAAGTTATCAGGAAAATGAAGAAAAGCTAAAGTCGTTACACGGAGATGATTACCAATTAGAAGTTGTAATTGAAATTAATGACCCTGAAAGTAAAATTACAATTCGAGATAATGCCGCAGGAATTGAAGAAGAAAATTATGCAAGAGCTTTTCGAGCTGCTGAAATACCATCTGATACAACAGGATTATAAGAATTTGGTATGGGAATGAAATCTGCTGCTTGTTGGTTTTCTGATTTATGGATTGTTAGAACTACTGCTTTAGGAGAAGGTTTTGAGAAGACCGTAACATTTGATATGAACGAAATCTTTGAAGATAAAATTGAAGAATTAGAATATTCTACTAAGCCAATAAACACAAGCAATCATTTTACAATAATTGAATTACAAAAGGTAAATAAAATGCCAAGAAGAAAAGGTCTTGGCAAAGTTAAATCGCATCTAACAAGTATTTATAGAGAATTTATAAGGAAAGGAAAACTGAAATTAATTGTTGATAATACGGAATTAAAATATGTAGAACCCCGAATTTTAAAAGAACGATTTCAGCAAAAACCATATTCCCCTGTTGGAGAACCAATAAAATGGAAAAAGGAAATAAATTTTGATATTGATGATAATTTAAGTGTTCACGGCTTTGTAGCAATCAGAGAAAAGGCATCTACAAACGAAGCCGGATTTGCATTATTTCGTAGAGGGAGAGTAATAGAAGGCAGTTTTGATAATGGGTTTAGACCTGATTTTATATTTGGAGCACCAAACAGTTATCGTTACCAAAGAGTTTTTGGCGAGTTACATTTAAATGGATTTGATGTTTCCTTTACAAAAAAGGGTATTCAATGGGATGAAAATCTCGAAATATTTCTGAGACTTCTTAAAGATGATATTAGTTCTGATGAATTTTCATTGCTACAACAGGCTGAGAATTACAGAGTAAGAGCTACAGAAAAAGATTATAAAAATTCTGGTGCAAAAGCATTGGATAAAACAGTTTCTGATTTAAAAGACAGTGCACCAAAGGCAATTGAAGAAACGTTTAATAAACCTGTAGTAGAGGAAGAAGAAAAATCCTTAATTCATACAGAAAAAGCAATCCAAAAAGAATTCAGTGCAAATTTTAACAAAATTGATTGGAATATTTCTATTGAACTTTCTTACGACCCTTCTTTAAACGAATTAATAGAAGTTGGAAATCATCTAATAAAAAATCAAATAAAGGATAAATCAATAAGACAAGTAGGAATTAGGTTATCTCTCACGCATCCTTTTATGATACAATTTACTGGGACAGACAATTCAAAAATTGAACCCATACTTAGAATAGCTGCTGCTTTAGGTTTAGCCGAAATTATTGCTAAAGAAAGTGGAGCAAAAACGCAGGGTGAAATACGTAGGAATTTCAACGAATTAATTACGAAAATTTCAAATACTCAATAAAAATAATTATGGCAGAAACAGTTGAGATAACAGGAGCAAAAAATAACAATAATGCTAAATGGAAACCATTTACAGGAGAAGAAATATATTCATTAATAAAAAAGAAAGGTTTTGTTGATGTTACAAATAGTATTAATGAGGTTGGTGATAGAGTGGTTGATGAAACTTATCGCATACTTGAAATGTGTGGTAATCCAGAAGAAGAAACTAATGTTGATACAGGTTTAGTTATTGGTTATGTTCAAAGTGGTAAAACACTTTCTTTTACTTCACTTTCTGCTTTAGCAAATGATAATCATTACCAAATTATAATTATTATAGCAGGAACATCTATCGCTCTTTCAGAGCAATCATATGAAAGAATGAAAAGTGATTTAAGAATTGAAACACGTTATGACAGAAAATGGTCAATTATTAAAAATGCAGGTTCACAAGAAGATAGAGACACTATTGAAATGAAGTTGGAACAATGGGCAGATACAACTTTTCAAAGAGAAGATTGCTCAACCATCTTACTAACTGTAATGAAGAATGGGAGTAGATTAAGAAATTTGACGAATGTTTTTAGAGGTCTCAATCTACAAGGTGTTCCTGTATTAATTATTGATGATGAAAGTGACCAAGCAAGTTTAAATACACGTGGAAGGGCTAATTCTCGTGATGGTGCAGATGTAAATGAAGGAGAAGCTTCTACTATTTATAGAAGGATAAATGAATTGAGAAGTGTTTTTCCACATCATACATTTTTACAATATACAGCAACACCACAAGCAAACCTTTTCGTTAATATAATGGAAAGAATATCCCCTAATTTTATAAAATTATTAACACCAGGTGATGGTTATACTGGCGGAAATGAGTTTTTCGTACAAAACTCACATTTAATTAATAGAATACCAGATGACGAAATCCCTACAAATCATAACCCTATTCACGAACCACCAGAAAGTTTGCTTTATGCGTTGAAAACATATTTTCTTGGTGTAGTTGCTGGAGAAATAAAAAAAGACCAACGCAATCGTTCAATGATGGTTCATCCATCAAGGTTAACAAATTCTCAAAACATATTCTTTAGCTGGATTAGAAATGTTACTGAAAGTTGGAAAAGACTTTTACAAAGTAATGATGTAGAAGAAAAAAGGGAACTTCTTCTTGAGTTTCAAGAAGCTTATAGAGATTTACAATTAACAGTTGGTACCGAACTGCCATCTTTTGAAATACTAACAGGTAGTCGACTTATTCACGCAATAAAAAACACAAGGATTATTGAGGTAAATGCAAGTAGAGGAAGAACACCTGAAATAAGATGGAGTGATTTTTATTCTCATATTTTGGTTGGTGGGCAAGCAATGTCGAGGGGTTTTACAGTAGAAGGTCTAACTGTAACATATATGCCAAGAAACTTGGCAACAGGTCAAGTCGATACAACATTACAAAGGGCAAGGTTTTTTGGTTATAAAGGTTCATATTTAGGTTTTTGTAGAGTTTGGTTAGACCAGCCTAATATTGATGCCTATCGAGCAATTATTGAACACGAAGAAGATGTACGTGCAAGGTTAGAGGAATATGATGTAAATAATAAACATTTAAATGACTGGGATAGAGAAGTTGTTTTAGACCAAATCTTAAGATTAACTAGACCTAATATTTTATATGATGATTTAGACCGTGATTATTTTGGTTCTGAATGGTTTTCAATCAGAGCACCGCACGATACTGATAGCTTGATTTTAAAAAATCGAGATATTACAAAAGATTTTACAGAGAAGTACATAGAATTATTTAGTATTAATTCTGGTCACTTAGAACGGACAGAATTACAAAAACATTTAGTTGCAGAACTGCCTCTTTCGGATGCTCTTCAGTATTTATTAAACCGATTAAAATTTACAAAAGAAACAGATAGTCAAACTTTTTCAAGTTTGCGTGGAATTTTAAGCAATTTTATTAAAGATAATCCCAATGAAACTTGTTTAGTTTATATAATGAGTTCTAATATCCAAAATAGTGATTTACAACAAACAACCAGAAAACGTAGGTTAAATAGGTATGATGAAATTCAGCAATTATTTCAAGGGGAACAACCGACAAGAGATGGTAAATTTCTAAAAGGGGAAGTTTATGTTGGTGACCGAAATATAAAAGACAGTGATAAAGTTTCAATTCAAATTCATCGTTTAAATTTAACTGATACTTCGGGTGAAGATATATTTGATGAAGATGGAAATCAATTATATCAAGATGTTTTAAGTCTTGCTATTTGGATGCCTGTAACTATTGGAAAAGACATAATTCGACAACCTGATAATATATGAAATTAATTGACATTTTTTTAGAACTAGATTTGCCATCAGCAAGTAATCGTAATTTATTCAATGCTTCTACTTTGGATGATTATTCATTTGCAAAAGTTGCAATAAATGGAGATGGATTTCCTGTCATTTTAATTTCATCATTAATAGATGGAACTCATTTATCAAAAAAGAATATACGATTAAAATACCTTGAATTAACTCATAATCTTGAATGTAAAATTTCAGAAAATAGTAAAGTAAAATTTGCTGAGTTCTCGGTAATTATATTTAAGAGTAATCAGAGCTACTTGCAAAAATACTTTTTAGGAATAGCCGAAACACTAATAAAGTCTTTGTCATTAAATCCGACACAAAAAGAAGTATATAATTCATTTAATAGTTTAGTTGAAATCTTCCGTTCACTTTCAGAAACACCCACAAAGACAGTCCAAGGACTTTGGTCGGAATTATTAGTTATTGAGATGAGCAATAATCCAGAGACATTACTTAATTATTGGCATTGCAAACCCTATGAGAAATTTGATTTTAATGCTGACAATGAAAAATTAGAAGTAAAAAGTAATAGCAACTTAGAGCGTATTCATATCTTTTCATCTGAACAGTTAAATCCAACAGGGAATAATCAAATTGTAATAGCTTCTCTTTTTACTAAACAGAAAGTTAGTGGAATAAGTATTGAAGATTTATTATTATCGATAAAAGAAAAAACAACAGAAAATGAATTAGTTGAAAAACTTTTTTTAATTGTAAGTAAGACACTTGGAAATACAATAGAGCAATCAATAAAAATAAAATTTGATTATGATTTAGCTAAAAACTCTGTAGAATTTTATAAACATCAAGACATTTCTAAGATTGAGAAAATAAATATACCGTATAAAGTATCAGAAGTACGTTATAAATCTAACTTGACTGATATAAAACCAATTGTACCGCAAGAATTAAAAATAGGAGGACAATTATTTGATGCACTATAAACCCAACACTAAAAGCCATACACATTGCCAAGTCGCTCAAAAAGCCTACCGCACGAGCCAAAACTTGTCAAAGAGTATGTCTTCACCAACGCACTGAGAAACAGATGGAAAGAAGAAAGCCAGTGTACAACAATATATATAAGTCATTGGGCAAGTGGTGGTTAAATTAATGATTAAGAATATTAATAAACAGTGTAGTAAATTGA
>JABMPH010000465.1 GCA_013203805.1 Bacteroidota bacterium
GAAATTGCAGGACTTACTGTAAAAAGAATTATAAATGAGCCTACTGCTGCTGCTTTGGCATATGGTTTAGATAAGAAAAATACTGATGCCAAGGTTGCTGTTTTTGACCTTGGAGGTGGAACATTTGATATTTCAATCCTTGAATTAGGTGATGGCGTATTTGAAGTTAAATCAACTAATGGCAATACACACCTTGGTGGTGATGATATCGATCAAGTGATTATTGATTGGTTGGCCGATGAGTTTAAACAAGATGAAGGATTAGATCTAAGGAAAGATCCAATGGCACTTCAACGTTTGAAAGAAGCTGCTGAAAAAGCTAAGATTGAATTGTCGAGCTCTACCGAGACCGAAATAAATCTTCCTTACATTATGCCTGTTGATGGTGTGCCAAAACACCTTGTGAGAAAATTAACCAGAGCAAAATTTGAAAATTTGGCTGATAGTTTGTTTCAGGAAACCATTAAACCTTGTACTGATGCACTTAAAGATGCTGGATTAAATGCTGCAGATATTGATGAGGTAATTCTTGTTGGTGGATCTACTCGTATCCCTGCTATTCAGGAAATCGTAAAAAATATTTTTGGTAGAGAGCCTTCAAAAGGTGTTAATCCTGATGAGGTTGTGGCTCTTGGTGCTGCAATTCAGGGTGGAGTTCTAACGGGTGAGGTAAAAGATGTACTGTTACTTGATGTAACTCCTTTAACTCTTGGTATCGAAACTATGGGTAGTGTTATGACAAAACTAATTGAGTCAAACACAACAATACCTACTAAAAAATCAGAAACATTTTCAACTGCTGCCGACAATCAGCCATCCGTTGAAATTCATATTCTTCAGGGTGAGCGCCCAATGGCAAATCAAAATAAGAGTATTGGCAAATTCCATCTCGATGGTATTCCACCTGCTCCGCGTGGGGTTCCTCAAATTGAAGTAACTTTTGATATCGATTCAAATGGTATCTTAAATGTATCTGCTAAAGACAAAGCTACGGGTAAATCACAGAGCATCCGTATTGAGGCTTCATCAGGATTATCGGATGAAGAAATCAAAAAGATGAAAGCCGAAGCCGAAGCAAATGCAGATTCCGATAAAGCAGAACGTGAAAAAATCGATAAACTTAATTCGGCCGATGCACTTATATTCCAAACTGAAAAACAGTTGAAGGAGTACGGAGATAAAGTACCTGCTGATAAAAAATCAGAAATCGAAGGTTCGTTGGAAGAACTTAGAAAAGCTCATAAAAGTCAGGATATCAATGCTATTGATGCTGCCATGAATAAGTTGAACTCAATATGGCAGGCTGCAAGTGAAGCAATGTATAAAGATACACAAGCACAACCTGATGCTGCCCCTGGAGGTAGTGGGGGAGCTAATCCTAATCCCAATGCAAGCGGTGATGATGAAGTAACAGATGTTGATTTTGAAGAAGTTGACGAGAAATAAGATTAACTATTTTTCAATTATAGGGTCTTTGCATTAATTTGTAAGGGCTCTTTTTTTATATTAACTTAACATATGCTTTATCTTAGTTTCATCTTAAAAGCATTTCTTTGTATTGAAGGAAATACTTTGTAATAAAAGGCAACTAGTTATCGACAGGGTTCTTTTTTTGGTTAAATAATCAAATTTAGATTATTTTTCTGCAATCGATACAAATAAGGGATGAGAACCTTTTTAATTATAGTGAATCGTTAGATTACTGATGTTAATAACTTATAATGTTAATTATAATGGATATAATAAGTAAAATGTTAATTTAGTTGTCCTTTTCCGATATTAAAAATGCTAATTTAAATATAATACTTATGAAGAAATTTACAATTTTAACAACTTTTTTGACTGTTTTAATGTTTGGTTTATCGAGCATTGTATCAGCACAAAATCTGGCACTAAACCCCGGGTTTGAATCATGGACGGTTAATGGCGCTCCAGGACCTGCTGATGATTGGTCTTTAACAAGCACTGACCTTACAGGTACGCAGGAAGCGACCATTGTACGAACAGGTACTTATAGTACGAATCTAACCTGGACTACCACATCAACTGTTTATATGGAGCAATATATCCCGGTGACAGCAGGCAGTAATTATAGTTTTTCGTTTTGGGCATTGGATAATGACCCGGGTGGAAGAGTAAGGGTAGCTGTACGATGGTTTGACTCAGGTGGTAGTTTTATATCTGGCTTCTATGGAGACTATACTGCAGACGACCCTAGCTGGCAGCAGTTATCTTCAGGATCGCAAACCGCTGCGGCAGGTGCTGTATCGGCACATATTGAAATGAGAGCATATGATGTAAGTGGATGGCCTGGTACAGCAACCATTTATGTAGATGATGTTGAATTCGTTGCTATTACTGCATTGCAAATTTCAACAGCATATGCTATCAGTGAAACAGCAATGGATATACTTTATTCCGGAGCCGTTAGTACAGTAAGTGCTTCTGACTATTCTTTAACAGGAACAGCTGCAATCACTTTTTCAGGTGCAACTATTGATGGAACAAATTCTAACCTTGTACATTTAACTGGGGCTTCAGTTAATATGGCAAGCGATATTACCCTCGATAATATTGCAGATGCAGCCAATTCTGAGAACTTTGATTTTTATGCTGGAATAATGTCAAATGCCTTTGTTAACACTACTAATCCTGGAGGTACAATGGCAAATGGTGAATTAGCTACATTTAAAGGTATTGTAAGTGCTAATGATGCATATAATAATGTTTGGTTTAGCGATGCTGCTGGCGCGTATAATGGTGTGTTGATATACAGTAGTAGTTTTGATGCATTAGTTGCCGTAGGTGATGAGATTCTTTTCAATGCTAAAAGAACAGTTTATAGCGACCTTACAGAGCTGGAAAATCCTGAATTGATTTCGGTGATATCTTCTTCGAATACACCTTATGGACCAGATGTAATTAACGGATCAGATATAGACGAAACCATTGGAGCAAATACAAATCCTGCTGAATCATGGGAAGGCCAATTTGTTAAAATTGAAAACTTTACAGTAGATTCTTATGTTGATTATGATTATCGTTGTAGCTGGTCGGATGGTACAACAACTTATTATTTCCATATTGGTGATAATGTAGATTACCATCTATCGCTTATTTCGTTAAATGTTGGTGAAACTTATAGCTCAATTACCGGTGTTGTTGATTGGAACTATAATGATAGTCAATATCGTATTAATCCTCGTGAACAAGCCGATGTTGTTCCAAGCTCTGCAACAGCTCGTATTGTTGGTTCAATGAATGGATGGAATACTACCGATCCCGATTATGTTATGAATATGAATGCTAACGGGTTATATGAATTAACAAAATCACTTGATGCTGGTGATCATACTTATAAAGTTTTAGAGGGAGATACTTGGGGCGATCCTAACTATCCAGGTACAGATCAACATGTTATTCTAACTGGAACTGAAGATGTTACTTGGAAGACTAATATTGATGCAGATTTAGTTACACACACATTGCCTGTTGTTGCTGGTAACTTTTTATCACAAATTGGTGGAAATGACTGGGATCCTACGGAACTAATTGGAGAAATGACAGATCCTGACGGAGATGATATATTTACACTTGTCCTAACAATTCCTGCTGGAAACTGGGAAGGAAAAGTAACTCTTAATAATAACTGGGATCAAAGTACCGGGGGCAATGTTCCATTTGTAACTGATGGAGTTAATTCAACAACCTTTACATATGATTTCCCAAATAATACTACCACTATCAGCGGACCTCCTCCTCCAACAGTAACTATTACTTTTATTGTGGACGATAACCTGAATATGAATTATGATGGGTTTTTCCTAAAAGGAAGCTGGGATGCTAGTGGCCAATACGATCCTTCATGGGGTGGTGGAATGGAACATTCGGCTTTTTATGATGATGGTACTCATGGTGACGTAACTGCAGATGATCATATATGGACTTGCCAACAAGATCTTGTTGTAGATGGTGGTTCAAACACATGGGAATGGGGAGTAAATGATAGTGAAAGCAACTGGATTGCCGGTAACTGGCAATTTACTGTTCCTGACCAAACACCTCAAACATTAACATGGTTAATACCAGATGTAGTTGATCTTGTAATTAATGAAATTATGTACAATTCACCCGGAACTGATGAAGAATGGATTGAATTATATAATAATACTGATCAAACTATTGATCTTGAAAACTGGAATATATGCGATAGCGATGCTTCACATCCTCATATTATAATCCCAAACGGATATAGTTTAGCTCCATATAGTTATTTTACAATATCTGTTGCTACTGGTGGTGCATTCCCTTTTACTCCTGATTATGATGGCACAGGTATGTTTGCTCTCAATAATGGAGGTGATGCCGTAAGAATTTGGAATCCAAATGGCTTATTAGTTGATATTGTTGATTATGATGATGGTACTACTTGGCCAAGTGAGCCAGATGGTGGCGGGCCAACTTTATCACTGTTTCAACCTTATCTTGATAATGCCTTACCTGAAAACTGGAGGGCTAGTAATCAGGATATTGGAACACCTGGCGCAGTTAACTTTCCAATTAATATAACAACTCCAAACGGTGGAGAAGTTATCGAAACTAATTCAACTTTCGATATTACATGGACTGTTGAGGGTTGGGATGGAAATATTAAAATTGAACTTATAAAAGATGGTCAGGATCCTGTACTGTTGGTTTCAAACCTGCCGGTTTCAAATGGATCGTTCTCATGGTTTGTATTCGATAACCTGGAAGCTGCTACTGATTATAAGATATTGATATCTAATATGGATGATACAAATCCATATGATGAGAGTGATGACAATTTCACTATAGTAGCAGGATATGTTATGCCAAACATCGTTATTACTGAAATTATGTATAATCCTCCTGAATCAGGAAATGATTCACTTGAGTTTATTGAGTTATATAATAATGGCTCGGATCCTGTTAACATGGAAGGTTTTATGTTTTCAGCAGGTGTTGAATTTACTTTCCCTAACGTAGAATTATTACCTGATAATTACTTGCTTGTTTCGATCAATTCGGCAGCAATGCTAGGAACCTTCGGTGTTGATTCTTATCAATGGACAGGCGGGGCCTTAAGCAATAGTGGTGAAAAAATTGAGTTAATTGATGCATTGAATAATGTTATTGATTCGTTAACATACGATGATAGTCTTCCTTGGGACACACTTGCTGATGGTTATGGTCCATCACTTACTCTTTGCAATCCGGATGCTAATAATTCAGTTGCGGAAAACTGGACACATTCAGTAAACTTTGCTGCTGTTAATTCCGTAGGTGATTCAATATGGGCAACTCCGGGATTTGGATGCCAGGTTGAATTTTTACCTGGATTTATAGCTGATGTAACCTATATTTCAGTTGGCGAAAGTGTTGTGTTTACTGATCAAACCCTTGGTAATCCAATTGAATGGATCTGGACTTTCGAAGGCGGAACTCCTGATACTTATACCGGACAAACCCCACCTGCAATTGTTTATGACGAAGAAGGTACATGGGATGTAACGTTATACGTTTCTGATTGAACAAATACAGGTGAAGTTACTTATCCCGATTATATCGAGGTTGTTAATTTCCCTCCTCCTACAAATCTAGTGGCAACAGTTGGCCCGTTTGATGATGTTCAACTAACATGGCAAGCTCCAGGTGGAGGCGGTGTTTCTGCTGAATTAATTTATGATAATGATGTAACAACCGGGGCTTACAGTTATGAGGGATATACCATGTCAACTCATATGTCTCCTGTATCAGCTTGTAAAGTATTAACTCTTAAATATTATACAACTATTCAGGCTGGTGATAATACCTTTAATGCAAATGTATATGGTTGGGATGGAACTGAACCTGGTACTACAGTAGTGTTTACTCAAGCAGTTACTGCAGTTGACGAAGCATGGTTAGAGGTAGACGTATCAAATGAGGATATTACTTTTGATGGTGATTTTGTAGTAGGATTTGGATCAATAAATGCAACAACATTTATTGGATACGATGGCGGCTTAAATAATGGTAGAAGCTGGGATTTCGATAATGTATCATTATGGGAACAATGGACCGAAGCGTATTTAATTAGAGCAGTAGTTCAATATTCAAGTGGTAAAATTGTGGAAATTGGAGTGCCATCTCAAGGTATGGTGTCTAACGCTAGAATAACAGAAAATAAAGCTCATCCTACCGATTATAATGGTTTATTATATGTTAAACCAATTGAAAAACAGGTTCATAGTGTTAGAAGTCTACTTGGTTACAACGTATATCGTGATGATGTTATGATTAATACAGCTACAGTTGAAGTAACTGAGTTCAATGATCCTGAACCTACAATTGGTTCACACGATTATTTTGTAACTGCAGTTTACGATGGCGGTGAGTCTATACCCTCAAATGTTGTGACTATTCTGGTAACTGATATTAATGAATTAGCATCAAACTCAGTAGTTCTTTATCCAAATCCAACGGATAGTAAATTTACTATTGAATTGGGTGTTGGTATTACTGCTGATGTTGATATAATGGATATCACTGGTAAAAATGTTTATAGTACTACTATGAATAGTTCTATTCAAATTAATGTTTCAGATCTGCAAAAAGGAATGTACTTTGTGCGGATCCTTGATGCAACTTCGAATAATATGCTTGTCAAAAAGCTTATTGTTAGATAGTTAATAACTATCATTTTTTAGGCACAAACAAACCAGATGTAAGGTCAATATTGCTAACATCTGGTTTGTTGCCTTTATCTATTTGAATTAATAATTAAAATTTCACTCATGAAAAAAACTTACTTTTTTACATTATTTTTATTTTTATCGAGTTTTCTTATCGGACAAAATCTGGTAAGTAACGGAGATCTTGAATTATGGACTTCTGGGCTTCCTGATGGTTGGGATCATGTGGAAAATATAACACAGGAATCAGTTATTGTACATGCAGGTACATATTCCGCGCGGCATCAATCGGCTTCTGGCACTCAAGACTTTGGTCATGAGTATATTACAGGCATTGTTGAAGGGTCAACTTATACTTTAAGTTATTATTATTTTGATAATGATGTAAATGCAAAAACCAGAATATGGTCCAAGTGGCTAGATAGTTCTGGCTCACAGGTAGGATCAACCATCGAGTCTGAATATTCTTCCGATAACCCTGATTGGCAAAGCTATAATACGGATTTTATTGCACCAATGGGTTCTGCACAATTTTATCTTGAGGTTAGAGTATATAAAGGTGATGTTGAAGGAGGATATGTTTATTATGATGATTTTAGTTTTGTAAATGATCAAACAATTTATCCCGAACCTTCAAACTACCCAACAATGTTTTCTGCCACAGCTTCAGGCTTAAGTATAAATCTTAGCTGGGATGAATCAACTGGGGCACAGCTTCCCACTGGATATCTGATTCTTGGTGAAAAAACGGCAAGCCCAAGTTTCGAAGTTCCGGTTGATGGAGCTCCTGTAGCAAATGAGCTGGATTGGTCAGATAATAAAGTATCAGTTAATGTTGGCTATGGTAATGGTGAATATCTTTTTAATGGCCTTGTTACTAATGGTACATACTCATTTACAGTTTATCCATTCACAAATACTGGTTCGGATATAGATTATAAAACTGACGGAACTGCACCAACAGCAAATGCTACAACAAGCAATGTTACAGTTATTAACTCGGAAGGTTTTGACAGCAGTTTGGGAGCTTGGACACAATATAGTGTTACAGGTCCACAAATATGGGAATGGGCTGATTACGGAAATCCTCCAGGTTGTGCTAAAGGAAATGGTTATGCTGGTGGTGCCGTTGAAAACGAAGATTGGCTTATTTCTCCAGAATTGGATATGGAAGGTTATACGAATATTACTTTGGGATTTGACCATGCAAGAAACTATGCTTCTAACGATGGATTATATGTGCTTATCTCAACGGATTATGAAGGTGGTGATCCAAATACAGCATCATGGGAAGATATAACAAGCTCATTTACTTTTCCTGATCCGGGGAGTTGGGATTTTATTGATGCAGGTTCAATGGATATTTCGGACTTTGCCACTGATGCCACTTATATAGCTTTTCTATATAATAGTACGTCAAGTGATGCTTCAACATGGGAAATTGATAATATTGAAGTACTTGGTGTTATGGGAACAGGAATTGAAAGCCCTAGCATTGCAAGTGTTAGGGTATATCCTAATCCTGCATCTGATAAAATAAATATTAGATCGGAAAAAAGTGGGTATCTAAATATAAAATCAATTACTGGTCAAATTATTTTTGAAAGTGAGATAATTGCAGGTAATAATTCCATCAATATTGCTAATATGATTAGCGGATTGTATATTGTTGAAATATCTGGAATTGATGGTCAGAAATCAATTGGCAAATTCATTATTAAATAATAGTCTTTCACAAAAAAAATCCTGCCCTAATGATTATTTAAGGCAGGATTTTTTTTGTTTAGTTTTTTACTCTTTAACCACATTAATTAAATTACCAGTTTCTTTGTTAAACTGTAATTTGGTATTAGTCAATGGTACTGATGAAACAACTCCAAATTGATTAACAACAAATCTTCCATTAAAGTAATTAATATTACCGGAGCTTACTGTTATATCAACTGGTGTGGGTATGCGATAGAAAACGCTATTGTTTATGGATCCTGAGACTTCAGTAATGTTGCCTGAAATATCTTTAGTATCTATCCTAATAACTACTGATTTACCATCATTAAATTTAAGAATTTCCGAGTTCTTATTGCTATTGCCCGGAATAAAATAAATTGTTCTTTTCTCAATAGTTTTTAAATTTCTACCAATAAATAATTCTAAATAGTCATTTTCCATTTTCCGAAGCTGTTGATCCATATAAAGAATGCTTGACCCATAGTTAACTTCTTGGTAACCAGAGATTAAATTATATCTACTTTCTCGTATTTTTTCAATCTGCATTGCAGCATCTTTTGCTTTATCGCTAGCGCTTTTATCAACCCATGAGGTGTTAAACAAAAATCTTTTTATCACTACAGTATCAATATTTATTGTCCTTACAATAGTATCTACTTTTTTTCGCTTGTTGTATTGCGACATATATGGAAAAGCATTATCACCTTCTCTAAAAATAAAAGTTTGATCACTAGAAATTACATCTGCTTTTGACTCTTTTTGTAGCTCCGTATTATAAGCTAATAATCCACCAATATCTGATAATATAAACGAACTACCTTTTGCATCTTTAGGTCTCTCAGCTGGGAATTGAACAAAATATAGCTGATTAGGATCAGATTCCTGAAAGGATGAAACAACTACCTCTATGGGTTTGTATTCAATTTTATCTGTAGTAATAAAATCTAGTATTCCGAGGTATTCATTAGTATATGATGATAATGGACCCTTTAATTGTTGAATCTTCTCATAAACAATATCAATTCTCACCACCGTTTGTGGTAAAGAATAGTAGAATCATAAACTTGAAGGATTGATATTCTTATTTTCAACCTTTGTAACAGTAATCTGTCCAAAGCTTTGTAATACAACCGAAGTAAAAAAAACCAATAAAAAAGTTGAGTGAATATATAGTTTTCTCATGTTAGTATATTTTGATACTACGAAGATACATCAATAATTTCAAATCTTTAAAAGGGATTCTAGCACAAAGTTCCAGTAAAAGCTTGATTAATAATCATTGCTATTTAATAAATAACAATTCCCTGTATTTAGGAAGTGGCCACATTTCATCATCAACAAGCATTTCTAGTTTATCAACATGATCTCTGATATCTTCAAAATATGATTTAACCGTATCTTTATATGCCATCGCCTGTTCTAAATCATTAGTAATTCTATTTGCAACTTTTCTAGCTTCAACCATTTGCTCAACATGTTCCTTTATTTCTGAAATATGATTTGAGATATCTTTAATAGTATTAAGTTGGTTTTTAGATAGCTTTACATATGATTTTGAGTCGAGTACTTCCTTTAGTCCTTTCGCATTTTCAATTAAACGGTTTTGGTAATGAATAGCAGTTGGTAGAATGTGGTTTGTAGCCAAATCACCCATGATACGTGATTCAATTTGTATCTTTTTGGTATATTTCTCTAGTTTAATTGCATATCTGGCCAAAACTTCTGTTCTCGACATAACGTGGTGTTTCTCAAATAGACCAATACTTTTTTCTGAAATGAAAGCTCCCAATGCTTCGGGAGTTGTTTTGTTGTTTGACAATCCTCTTTTTGCCGCTTCTATTTCCCATTCGTCGGAATAAGAATTACCTTCAAAACGAATATCCTTCGACTCCTTGATGTATCTTTTTGCAGTCTCAAATATTGCCTGATTCTTTTTCATTCCATCAGCAATTAGTTTGTCAACATCAATCTTAAATTGCATTAGTTGATCTGCAATTATTGTATTGAGTACAAACATTGGTTTTGCAGTATTTGCTGTTGAACCAACAGCTCTAAATTCAAATTTGTTTCCAGTAAAAGCAAATGGGGATGTTCTATTTCTGTCGGTATTGTCGAATAGAATCTCAGGAATCTTTGGTATATCCATGGTTACATCCTTATCCAATTTGTGATTCATCAAACTACGATCAGGTAAATTCTCAATTTCGTTAAGAGTAGCTGTAATTTGCTCACCAACAAATACTGAAATAATTGCAGGTGGGGCTTCATTGGCTCCAAGTCTCAGGTCGTTACCTGCAGATGCAACACTCGCCCTTACCAGTTCTTCATTTTCATGAACTGCTTTTAGGATATTTGCAAGTATTACAATAAACCTAAAGTTGTCGTTTTGAGTTTTTCCTGGCGAAAGTAAATTTATGCCAGTGTTAGTGGCCATCGACCAGTTGTTGTGTTTGCCTGAACC
>JABMPH010000466.1 GCA_013203805.1 Bacteroidota bacterium
CTATTGTGTTTGTTGTACTTGAGGAACACGATAAGAAATATAATGTGTCTTACCAGCTTCGATCATTATTTTCAAATTTGGATTACCGAATAGTCATCCTTGAAAACCCTACAACTGGACCAGCTGCAACTTCTATTGAAGCGATAAATAAAATTGATATAACGGGTCCAGTAATGATCTGCGATTCAGATCACTCTATCGATGTTGACCCAATCTTTGAATTTATTAGGAAGGATTATAATGTAGAATGTTTGCTGCCGATCTGGCGCTTTAATGGCGAAAATGTAAAGTTATGGAGTGTTGCCTCGGTCACAGATAGTGGGATGATTTCAGGAATTGCAGAGAAACAAATCCCTGGAACGCCGGGTGAGTTTTTTGGTGTTATTGGGTGTTATTATTTTGCGGATTCACTAGTATTTAGTCGGTATAAAGATTCAGCTTATGTGTCAGAAACTGTATTAAAAATGATAGAAGATCGGATACCTGTACATACAGTAAAAATTGAAAATGCCGAATATTTTGGGGACAAAAAAAGACTGCGCAAGGCACGTGCCAGTCATCAAATACATGGCGGGACAATCTTTTGTGATATGGATGGGACACTTGTAGCGCATGAGGATGTGCCGGCATATGATCATCCTCTTAAAGTGCTCCCAGGTACCGTTTCCAAATTGAATCAATGGGCTGAACAAGGATATAAAATCATTATCTGTACTGCAAGGCATCCAGTTGATGAAAACAATATTCGGAATTCTCTGGCGAAAGCCGAAATTCCCTATCATCAATTGATTATGGGAGTTCCCAGTGGACCAAGGCATGTTATAAATGATCGCAAACCTTCAGCTTTGCTTGTAAGCCAGGCTTCTTCCCAGGAGATACCAAGAAATATGGGAATCGAAAAGATAAATCTTCCGACCGCTTATCCAACGGTGTTGAAAAGATTTAAAGGTGCATCTTTTTCGGAAACCTTACTTGTTGAAGATGAAGAAAAACTGTTTATTCGAAAAAGGGCTTCCAAACGCCACGATTTAAGCCTTGGCTATATAAAACTGAAAAATCAATATAAAACAATGGAAAGATTCCACAAGCTTTCTCCCAGCATTGTACCTGCGCTTTATGGCGAGCATGAAGATTCAATGGAGTATTACTACGATATGGAATATCTTTCTCAACACAAGTTAGTATGGGAATACCCTTCACAAGAAAAAACACAGGCTTTAATTTGTTTACTGGAAACAATGTTTAATGATATTTATTCATTCAAAAGAGATATTGTATTTTCTGGTAGAGATTGGCTCATTAATCACTTATCAAATAAAATATTCAGCAAATTTGACAGGTTAGAGCAGCACCCTGAACTATCGAAGTTAATTAACGATGAAACATTAATTATCGATGGAGAAAAATATGATGGATTGAATATCTTGCTTGAGCGTGTAACTAAAACAAATTTTATAGACTTATTAGCACCTAACAAATTCAGTGCAATACATGGGGATTTGACCCTGGAAAATATTCTCTATCTTCCGCACAATGATGTTAAGGTATTTGATATGGACGGAGGAGAATATATTGATGCTCCTGAATTAGATATGGGAAAACTGTTACAGTCAATCATAGCGCGTTATGAGGATTGGGCCCATTCCAACCCAGTACTGTTTAAACCATCAGAAAATGAGGAAATAATTACTGCTTACAAGATCATGACGCCTGATAAGAAATTGTTAGATCTTTGTATAGAAAGATGGTCTGAAATTTTAGGGAATTCAAAAGATGTTACGTATAGGAAAGGGTTGTTTTATATGTCGTTGCATCTGATCCGCATGGTCCCTTTCAGATTAAAGGTCAGTAAAGATCAGGCAAAATTTGCTCTTGTGAATGCGATCAAGTGGATGAATGAATCCATTAGCAATGCTGTCTGCAATAAGTGATAATAAAATGAACAAAATAAAATTTTCTATCTGCATACCCAATTACAATTATGGACAATATCTGGGTGAAACCATTCAGAGTGTGCTAAACCAAACCTACCAGAATTTTGAAATAATTGTAGCTGATAATGCATCCACTGATAATTCTATTGAAGTGATTAAATCATTTAATGATGAAAGAATTCGATTAATATCCAATAAATATAATATTGGTTATTCGAGGAATGTTGATATAGCAACCAGCTCTGCGACTGGGGATTTTATGATTTTACAGCTTGCTGATGATATGTTAAAACCTGATGCTCTTGAGGAATTTTCAAGATTGATAGAATTCTACTCTAAAGATAATGAAGATGTTATTGTTTGCGGTCAAATAGAAAGAATACATAATGGTAAGGTGATTGGAATTAGTGGACCAACAGGTGGAAGAATAAGAGAAATTATTGATAACCATGGTAAAACTAATGTTGTAAGTCGAGAACCAATAGTAGAAATATATTTTGGAAGATATATATATAAAATATTAATGATAACAAACTTCACTACGCCCGGGCCAGTCCAGGCAACTTGTTTTTCCAAATCTCTTTATGATAAGGTCAATGGCTACAATTCACCAACGGTAACAATTCCTGATGCATCTTTTGGGCACAAGATTTGTTTATTGAACCCTAAAGTTATTTATTATAGCAAACCATTGGCATATTTCAGAGTCCATGATACCAGTTTTACCGCTGAAACAAGCAAGATAAAAAATATAAAATTGCTTACTGATAAATATCTGTTAAGCCTTGAGTTTTCCAATGAGCAACTAAAATCTGCAAGCCTTTCACGGAAAGATTTACAGCATGCATTTATAAAATATTGGTGCGTTAATAATCCCTTTCATTGCCTCTATTCCGGAAAAATAGAAAAGTGCTATCGCTATTTTATTTTTGGTTTTGCTTCCTACCCGAATTTAATGTTGCAACAACCTAAGACATATGCAATCATCGGTTTATTCTGGATGGCACCGGTGTTTTGGACCGTTGGGAATGTATATAGAAAGTTTTTTAGAAAATATCTGTTTAAATAGATATCAGGCATAATAATCATAATAAAAGGTAAAGATGGATAAAATATTAATCACCGGTGGTCTTGGATTCATCGGTCACAATATAAGTGTGGCGTTAAAAGATGCTGGCTTTGAAGTTGTAATCGTTGATAACTATTCCCATAACATCAACCAACCCTGGCATAAAGTAATTATTAACCAGCGGTTGGATATCATTAAAAAGGTTGGAATCCCAGTTTTTACGGCGGATACCTCTGAAGAGTTCCAGATAGAAAATATTGTATTAGAAATAAACCCAGACAAGATTATCCATACCGCTGCCATCCCGGATGCGCGGCTAAGTAATTTGAACCCGTCAGCAGGCTTCAATCAAAATCTGTTAGCTACTAAGTTTCTCCTGGAAACTATCAGAAAAAATGACCTTAAAATAGGGCAGTTTACCTATTTTTCTTCCAGTATGATCTATGGTGATTTCTTATCAGAGAGCGTGAATGAAGATGCGCCGAAGGATCCCAAGGGGATATATGGTGCTGCCAAGCTTAGCAGTGAACTATTGATCAAAGCCTATCATAATCTCATTGACCTGCCTTATACCATCATAAGACCATCCGCTCTTTATGGCCCCCGCTGTATTAATAACCGTGTGACGCAGGTTTTTATTGAAAAAGCATTGAAAGGGGAGCCCATCACTATCCAGGGTGACGGCAGCCAGAAACTGGATTTTACATTCATTGATGATTTTGTCAGAGGATTGGTTATCACACAAACCCATCCGGATGCAATTAACTGCATATTCAACCTTACCACTGGATGTGCGGAGCCCATTGGAAATTTAGTCAAAATATTAAATAAATATTTCAAAGATTTGGAAGTTATTTATGAACCGTGGGATAAAATTGTACCCGTTCGCGGAACCTTAACCATTGAAAAGTTAAAAGGATTGGGATTTGAACCGCAGTACAGGATTGAAAACGGGTATCCTAAATATATTGAATGGTACTTGGATAATAATGACTACTTCAAAATCGGAGTGAATTAAGTTGAAAAAAAGTATTCCATTCAGTGCACCTGATATTACTCAAGCCGAAATAGAAGCGGTTAATGAGGTCATCCAATCCGGTTGGTTAGCTCATGGAAAATTCTCAAAGCGTTTGGAAGAACTTTTCTGTGAATTTACTGGTGCCAAATATGCTACCACCGTTTCCAACTGTACAGCGGGGCTACATTTATCCTGCCTGGCAGCGGGATTTGGACCGGGTGATGAAGTGATTGTTCCTGCACAGACACACACAGCAACAGCGCATGCAGTGGAATATACCGGAGCTAAAGCAGTATTTGCTGATGTGTGCACTTTAACGGGGAATATCCTCATAGAGGAAATTGAAAAAAAGCTAACTTCAGCCACAAAAGGGATTATCCCGGTGCACATGGCAGGCTATCCCGTTGACATGGATGGAATATTGAGAATTTGTGAAAAAAACAATTTAACCCTGATTGAAGACTGCGCTCACGCATTAGGGACACAATATAAAAGCAGACATGCGGGGAATTTTGGCATTTCCGGAAGCTTTTCTTTTTACCCGACAAAGCAGATCACCACAGGAGAAGGTGGTGTTGTCATCAGCAATAATGAATTGGTCATCGATTTTATCAACAAGCACAAAGCATTTGGAATTAACACAACACCGGAGATGCGCAAAAGACCCGGTGTGTACGATGTACATGGATTAGGTTACAACTTCCGTATGACGGATTTTCAAGCCGCTTTAGGTGTTGGGCAGTTGGATCGTTATAACAACAATCTTGCAAATAGACAAGCCAACGGTAAACTGTATTGTGAACTGTTGTCAAACAACAAATATGTTGAATTCCCTAGATATACTGACGATAACTCATATTTTTTATTTCAGATACTGATAAAGCCGCCTATCGTAAGGGATTCTATCCTTGATAAATTAATAGAATCAGGCATTGGAGTAAGCATTCATTACGCTACCCCAGTTCCCTTAATGTCATATTATAGAAAAAAGTACGGTTATGTCCAAAGCGATTTCCCTAATGCAGTTTCATACGGTAATCAGGTCATTTCATTACCGGTACATTCAAATATCTCGGATAATGACATACGATATGTCGTTCAAACACTGAAAGCATTTCTGGATGAAGAATAACAGAAATATGCACCAAAAGGTTGTTCTCAATAATTGGCTAAGTGCAATTATCCAGAAGGATAGTTACGATCTTTTTGTAGATGATGAGTTTATCGAGCAATCCAAATTGAACGGGACCAATGAGTATGGATGGGTTAACTCATTACAATGCATCAACATACCAATGTTTATACAAACAAAAGTATCAACGCAGGCAATTAATTCAATTAATTTTCTAGAACGCATTGGTTTTTTCCTGATCGATACTAATATTACATTGAAGAAGGAAATCGATTTACGGCACATTAAAGATACAAAACAGGAATCTCAGGATATTGAAATACGTTTCGCAAAAGATTGTGACAGAGAAGGTACCGTTTCTGTTGCGAGTAATACATTTATTTATTCCAGATTTCATTTGGATCCCTGGTTTTCAAATGAATTGGCAAATAAGATAAAAGCTCAATGGGTATCAGGTTATTTCGACGGGAATAGAGGTGAGCAGATGGTAATAGCCTCGTTTGATAATAAAATTATCGGTTTCCTGCTAATCCTAAAACCGGTTAATGATCACTTTATCATAGATCTGATTGGTGTGGATAAAAACCATCAGCGAAGGGGTATTGCCAAGAAAATGATAGATTATGCTATTCTGGTAAATAGTGATATCAATCATGTAATTGTGGGAACACAAATAGGAAATGTTCCGTCAATTAAATTATATCAGAAAATGGGCTTCTTTATGGATTATGCAAAATATGTCTTTCATCTCCATATAAATGAATAGTATGAGATTGCTAATACACCACCATGCAGTTGCGCATGTTAATTCCGATGGAATTTGGATACATTCCACTATTGGAAAATGGATTAGTCAACTATCAAAGTATTTCCAAAATGTTGGATTGTTAGTTCACGTTTCTGAAAATCGAATGCCTGTTCAAGATACATGTATTACAAACGAGAATGTTGTTTTACACTCTCTGGGTGCTCCAGGCATTATGTGGGATAAAATTAAAAGGACGTCCCGTATTAAAAGAGTCTGCTGTGAATTAGACAATCAATATGATTTTCTTCTAATTAGAGGGATAACTCCAAGGCAGCATGTGATATGGAATGAAATTAAAGTGAAAACATTAAAAAAATACTTTCTGTTGGTAGGAAGTCCGAATTATAATTTGATCCTTTCGAAACTGCATTCCTTCTCAGAGATGTATCATTGGTATATGGAGAGGCTTAGGAGGATGGAACTAAAGTTCATTCTGAAGAATGGTTCACTTATTGTAAACGCACCGAACCTCCAAAAAGAAGCTAAAATTGTATTTAATGTTGTTGCGGATTTTGTACCGACTAATACAATAAGCATAAAAGAATTTTTAACTTTTAAGGTTAGAAAGGTAATTAACCCGATAAGATTACTTTTTTGCGGGAGGATCGAAATCAAAAAGGGAATTATTGAAGCGATAAATGCTGTCAATATTTTGATAAATGGCGGCTATCAGGTTAAGCTAGATTTAATAGGTCCTTTTGTAGATGATAAGTTTTATACAGAAGCAAAAACATTGATTAATAAATTGAATATAAACAAACAAGTT
The DNA here is from genome assembly GCA_013203805.1 of Bacteroidota bacterium. Taxonomy (GTDB): domain Bacteria; phylum Bacteroidota; class Bacteroidia; order Bacteroidales; family F082. The sequence goes on from JABMPH010000466.1 coordinate 6,728, forward strand.
ATATTCCATGATAGAATCCCTTATGGCGAAAAATTATTCCAATATTTTGAAAAATCTGATATATTTATTTTACCAAGTTATACTGAGGGATTCCCACATGTAATATGGGAATCCGCTGCGAATTGTTGTCCCATCATAACCACATCAGTTGGCGGAATTCCATCACTTTTCAAACACCAACAACACGGTATATTGATTCCCGCAAAGGACCATCAAGCATTAGCTGATTCAATTATTGAACTTATCACTAATAAAAGTCTGAGGACCAAAATTGTGACAAATGCTTACAATCTTGCTCAAGAGTATACAGCCGAGAGTTGTGCAAAGAAATTAGCAGAAGTAATTCTATCAGAGAATGAGAAACATTCATAGAATACCCAATAGGCAGCGGCTGGCAATTGGACTGGTTACACTACATTGGTTTTTGATAACGGCCACTGTACCATTTGCATACAGAGGATTAAGGTGGTATCATACACTGTTCATAAGTCTAGTAGCTTTTAAACTGATGAATAAAAAGTTCGAATGGAGAGCTCTTGGGAGATTTAAATGGATATATATATTAATTGGTATAAGTTGGATTTTGCTATTGATAACACAGGATGAATTTACATCCACTTTAGAAAGTGTATTTAAATCATCTGTTGCTATCAGTACTTTTTTGCTTCTAATTCCTACATTGTCGCATCCTTTGGCAAGGAAAATACTTTTTTATGCGATTCTCTATACGGCTTTCATGAGATGTATAGTGATTATTGATTATGCACAGTACGATATACTTTACAGTGAAAGCTTACATGGATTTGGTAAGGATAAAAATTATTCCGGAATGCTACTTGCAATGGGAACAACACTTCTTCTACCATTCATTTTATCTAAAAAAGTGTCAATGCTGTATAGATTGTTCAGCAGCGGGCTCTCCATTTGGTTTTTATACTGGATCTTTAATACAGGTTCACGAAGCGCTGTAGTTACTGTTTTTGCTTCAGTATTGGCAATTGGTTATTTATATATTGTTAAAGTAAGAGGTGTCACAGTTAAACTTCGGATGGTAGTTTTGGGTTTTGTTATAGTCGTTTTTTCTGTTTCTGCTATACAGTCACTGACAGATAAATACGGAGTACTGCAGGAAAATTTTATACGATTGATTGAATTTGTAAACGGAGAACGTGCGGATATTAATGGACGCCTTGAATTATTTAATATGGCTGTTACCAAGATAATTGAAAATCCGATTATTGGAAGTGGTTATGGGAGCTCAGAATATATGAGGGGGAAAAGAGCTCTCACACATAACTCCTTTGTGGCACAATGGATTGAAACAGGACTACTCGGAATTTTATCCCTGTTTCTGTTTGTGATTTTCGTTTGGAAAGAAATAAAACAACAGATAGAGAATATGAATTATGAACAGGAACAGCGATTTGATCTTGCCTTGTCATTGAGTGGAATTCCATTTATTATGATGCTGATGACACTCAACATGGGTACAATGATATATTTTATGATATACCTGTATGCCACCTTTGAATGGGAACGGTATTATTTGAAAAGTATTAGTAATCGAAAAAGTATAGTGATTTAATGAGACTGGGATTTCATTATCATATTCCTGCCATATACAGAGATAATTCAATTTATATGCCGGGGTATCTTGGAGTTTTTATCGACAGTCTTGCCTCTTTTTGTGAAAATATAATCTGTTTTATGTACGAACCACTTTCAGATGAAGTTAAGAATTTAGGTTACAAGATAAATTCTCCCAATGTTCACCTTGTGAATATTGGGTCACATGTTTCTGTGCCAATGCGACTCATAAATTCGCATGACGTTAGAAAAAAGATACTGACTTGGGAAAACAAGTTAGATGTCTTACTCATTAGAACACCAACTCCATTAATGCATATTTTCACTAAGAAGTTCTCTATTCCTATTGCTTTGTTTATAGTTGGCGACAATCTTGCAGGTGTCGATCAATTACCGCAACCAATGTGGCGTAAAGAGATTATTCGTCTTTTATGGAAATGGAATTTAGAACATCAGCGAAAAATGTACAAAAATTCACTTGTGTTTGCTGCAGGTGAATCAACATATAGGAACTTGCGACCAATCGTCGAGAAACTTGCCAAGATAAAAACGACAACGTTAAGTACTAAAAATATATACAATCGCAATGATACCTGTAAAGATGATACAATTACCTTGCTTTTCGTCGGAAGGTTTGATAGATCAAAAGGATTGTTTGAACTATATGAAGCATTATCTCGATTAAAAAATAGCGACAGATCATATAATTTGTATCTTGTTGGTTGGCCTGGGAAAGGTGATACTATTATTGAAGAACTGGATGCTTATGCCGAAAAATTAGGTATTAAACAGATGATTACTAATCTTGGATATAAACAATTAGGAGAGGAGCTGTTTGAAGTTTACAGGAGAGCGGATATATATGTGATGCCTACAAAATTTGATGAGTTCGGCAGAACTATTTGGGAGGCAATGGCACATAGTCTTCCTGTTATTTCAACAAAGGTCGGTTCAATACCGATTCAACTTACTGATGGTTTAAATGCAATCTTAGTAGAACCCGGTGATAGCAAAGCTCTTTCTGATGCGATAATTGAAATATCACATAATAAGAAATTAAGAAAAAACCTCATCAAGGAGGGTAGAGAACTTGCCAGTCAGAATACATTGGAGATACAATCTAAAATAATAATTACAACGTTAGAAAGGTTTATAAGAGAACTGAATGAATAAATACTGGCGCAACCTAAGGTATGAAATACCGCTGTACTTAGTATTGATTATCACAAATTTATTACCAGATAATGTAATATTTTTACGCTTGAGAGGTTTTTTGGTAAGACCATTTCTCGGTTCTTGTGGTTATAATTTTAGATTAGGCAGAAATATTACACTCTATAATCCGATTAATATTCATATTGGAAGTGATGTTTATATTGCTTATGGTTGTTGGTTTATGGCAGGAGAGGAGATTAGAATTGATGATAGCATTATGTTCGGTCCATATTGTGTTGTAGTCAGCTCTGAACATACAAAGAAAGACGGTAGTTATCGTTTTGGAATCTCTCGCACTGCGCCAATAAAGATTGGATTTGGTTCTTGGATAGGGGCAAAAGCTGTAATCACAGCCGGTACTAGTATTGGTAAAGGTGTTTTGGTCGCCGCATCGGCTGTCGTTAAAGGGGATATTCCTGATTCTGTAGTTATCGGTGGAATACCAGCTAGAATAATAAAACGGTAGTCAACCATGATTCTTTATTTTGGGAACATCCTTGGCAAACATTATGTAACACCTACTTTCATTGAGCAACTAGCGCCAAAGATAAGTGAATTTGAAACAATAATCCTCGCCTCTAATTGTAATAACCCAATCATGAGAATGATACACATGATTGGGTTATTGCTTCTAAATTTCAGAAATGCTAAATTGATGCTATTCGATACCTATAGTCATTGGGCATTTTATTATGCGTTAGTTCTTGCATTTCTGTCAAGATTGTTTTGTGTCCCATATTTCCCCATATTGCGTGGTGGTAACCTTTCACATAGATTAATAAAATCTCCTTTTCTTTCAAGAATAATTTTTAGCTATTCAAAAAATAATATCACACCATCAATGTATCTTCAAGAGCAATTTCAGAAAGAAGGATATCGAGTAATCTATATCCCTAACTTTATTGAACTTGAAAAGTATCCATTTAGTGCAAGAGAAAAGTGTTCTCCCAAATTGTTATGGGTCAGAGCATTTCATGAAATTTACAACCCCGAAATGGCGATTAGAGTTTTATCGGACCTATCAAATAAATTTCCTGAAGTTGAACTATGCATGGTTGGACCTGAGAAGGATGGGTCAATGAAGTCTTGTCGCATTTTAGCTGATGAATTGGGAGTTTTAGATAAAGTTACTTTTACTGGAATGTTACTAAAAAAAGAGTGGATCGAACTTTCCCAAAGCTATGATATTTTTATAAATACAACAAATTATGAGAGTTTTGGTTTGTCTGTAATGGAAGCAGCGGCCTGTGGTCTTGTGATTGTAACAACAAACTCTGGAGAGTTGAAATACCTTTACAAAGACAGAAAAGACGCTATGGTTGTAAACACTGGAGATGTAGATGAAATGGTGGAAGCGATAAGCGAAGTTATTAAAAACATTGAACTTGCAAAAGTGCTTTCTCTAAACTCCAGAAGAAAAGCGGATAGTTTTAGTTGGGATGCTGTGGAAGCCTCCTGGAAAGAAATCATTAGTGAGATAAAAACCTAACATACATTATATGGATAATAAGATACTATTAAAAAAGTTAGAGATTGAAGACCTGTATGAAGTAACTGAAATTCATCTCGCATCTTTTCCCCAAAGCATCATTTCGAAGCTAGGTAAGGAGGCAGTTATTAAGTACTATGAGTGGCAATTTACTAGTGCAATAGACTTGTATGCAATTGGTGCATACAGGGATGATAAAATGGTGGGGTGCTGTTTTGGAGGTGTTTTTTTCGCAGCTTTGAGCGGTTATTTGTATAGACATCGAGGATTTATTGCCAAACGGCTATTTTTTCAGCCTTGGTTATTTTTCAATCCAACTTTGTTGAAGAAGATTTTTCACGGTTTTTATATACAGGTGAAATATTCCATAAATAAACGTAAGTTTAAGACTTTTAAAAGTGTCAATGATGACCATCATTTTGGTATACTTGAAATTGCATCAGCGCCTTCAGCGAGAGGACTTGGAGTTGGAAGATTTTTAATGGACCATTCAGAAAAATATGCAAGAGAAAATAATTTCAAGATTATGTGCCTTACTGTCAGACCTGAGAATAGAAATGCTGTGCAGTTTTATGAACATATCGGTTGGGTAAAAGAAGGTGATCTTGAAAGCTGGCAAGGGAGGATGAGAAAGGTTCTGGTTCATGAGTAGTGTGTTTGAAACATATTTAAAACTTGTGGGCTATGACATTGGTTCTGCTACCGCAGAGTTAAAACAAATTCAAGCCCTAAGTCATAAAGAATTTTATAAATGGCAAGAAGATCAAAAATGGAGCATTGCTAAACACCATTACGATAATAATCCGTATTACAGAAATATAGTAGGTAATTATTTCCCTGATAAATGGGAAGATCTACCTATTATGGAAAAATCGGATTATCAGAATGATCTAGAAAAACTGCTTTCAAAAGGATATACCAAAAAAAATACATACATCGCAAATACCTCCGGTTCTTCTGGGCATCCTTTCTTTTTTGCAAAAAACAAAGAAGCACATGCCATGACTTGGGCACTGATTAAAAATCGATATAGTTGGTACGAATTAAAATTGAATTCTAAACAGGCACGATTTTTAGGAACACCATTGGAAACCACTTCCAATACAATGGAAAAAATAAAGCATTTTGTTATAAATAGAGTTCTATTCGCTGTTTTTGACTTGTCAGATAATACTCTTAGGATATTTTTAAAAAAAATGAAGAAAACTAAATTTGAATATATTTATGGATATACCAATTCACTGGTTTTATTTGCACGATATTTAATAAAAAAAGAAATTGTCTTACAAGATGAATGTCCTACACTTAGACATTGTATTGTCACTTCTGAGGTATTGACACATGAAGATAGAAAAATACTATCCAAAGGATTTGGCGTAAATATTGTGAACGAATATGGTATTTCAGAAACAGGAGCAATTGTAGCCTTCGATGACATTAATACTAATTGGCTGATAAATAAGGAAACCCAATTTGTTGAGATAGTTGACAGAAATCAGATGCCATTAGAAGATGGAGATATGGGAGAAATAATAATTACAGATCTATATAATAAAGCTATGCCGTTTATTCGATATAAAGTAGGTGATATAGGTACAATTAAAAAAGATATTATTATTGATGGATATAAAGTCCTGGATAATTTACAAGGCCGAATTAATGATAACGTTCAATTACCAAGCGGAAAAATATCTCCAGGATTGACATTTTATTATATTTCCAGATCAATATTAGAATCTTCAGGCGTTCTGAAAGAATTTATTATTCGTCAGATAGCCTTAGATACATTTATATTTGATGTTGTGTCCGATAGAGATCTTTATAATCACGAGATAAAAGAAATTGAAAATAAAATGAGTATTTACCTTGAACCAGGATTACTAATGAAAATAAATAGAGTACAAAAGATAAAAAGACCACGTTCAGGAAAACTCAAACATTTTTATTCAGAGTTGAATATTTGAGTCTTTTTTGATCTCAATTATACTTCCTATTCGCAATGAATCCAACTTTATTTCTAATACGTTGGACTCAATTATTAATCAAGATTGTTCTGTCAGCAATCTGGAAATCATAATTTC
>JABMPH010000467.1 GCA_013203805.1 Bacteroidota bacterium
AAAGTAAAAAATAAAAATAATCAGGATGAAGTTATGTATTCTTGATTGCCGATTTTTATGTACCTCATATTACCGAAAGTTGTGTACTTTTCGTTTCTGGTAACACTCACTTGTGAAAGTGTTGCTTAGGACATAATGTTTCGGGATATTGAGATTATCAGCAAGTTTCTTCAGTTTATACAAATCCTGAGCTATTGCTTTTTGTATGACTTCGAGGGCAATTTCATTGTTTAGGATGAAATCTATTTCTGCAGTGTTTCTTTTATTATAGTACGAAACCTGTCCGTAATGCTGCAACTGATTAGCTATTGTTGTTTCGAGTAATTGCCCTTGACTTGTAGTGGTTATTAGATTTAACAAGCCTGTATCTGAAAAGTAAACTTTTTTGCCGCCAGCGACACTTCTATCAATACTTCGTGAAAATTTTGGTAGTAAGCGAAGAAAAAAAGTGCCTTCCAGGAATTCAAGATAGTTATATATTTTCACACGGTTTATGCCGAGCTCAGAAGCCAGCCTACTTACATCCAGCATATTTCCATTACGTGAACCCAGCAACAAAATAAGATTTCGCAATTCACGGACATCTTTAAGCTCATTAAACACTTTAATATCTTTCTCAAAAAAGGATGCAAAAATATTTTTCAGAATTAATTTCTTAGTTTGAATATCATCAGTAGTAGCTACTTCAGGAAATCCACCGTATTGCATATATTCACTATATAATTCTTTTCTTTTATGATTATAAACCAAAGTATAAGTTCCTAATGCTTCATCTAAATTAGGGTTTAGTTCTTCTTCTGAAAGCCGATCATTAAAATACAAGTATTCCCGATAGCTTAGTGGTTGCAGTATGTATAAAAATTTTCTACCACTCAAAGACTCGGGAAATAGATTTCGTAAATAATAGTTGGAAGAACCTGTAACAACAAACTTTAGACTGAAATGATCAATCAGATATTTGATTATATTAGTGATTTCCGGAAAATTTTGTATTTCATCAATACAAACCAGAAATCTTTCATTTGTATTAGCACCAACCTCTCTTCGTAAATTTTCATAAATAGCCTTATAATCTATATTCTCGAACATGATATAATCTAACGGATTATCAAAATCGTACCAGATTTGTTTCCCTTCCCATGCATTAGCAAGATGTTTCATTAAAGTAGTTTTACCAACTTGTCGCATACCTGTAATTACTATCGCATTCTTATGTTCTAATTGAGTCTTAATAGTAAAGAACAATTCCCTTTTATACATTGTGTAATATATTTTTTACAAAAAAACACATATTTGTAATCTGTTTTACACATTATTGATATTTTTACATTGCTGAATTAGTCAAATTACTGCTGCCGCACGGAGCTTGCTCGGAGACCTGAACTAGCTGAGACTATTAGTTCTATTATTTAAATCACGCAAAAAATCCATCTTTGCAAAAACAACTTTCTGAATGATTAGAAGCATAATAGGGTCATCATCAATCAAAGTATCCAGCACTTCATAGTAAGGTTCTGCACCCTGTAAATCATCAACAGCCAGATAATAGTTACAATATGAGCAACAAAATTCCATTACTTCATTTGTTGTAAATACTTTGTCAGGATTAAACCCTTTTAAGGAGTATGCATTATTAAATAAACCTGGCACTTTATCAACCTCACCTACATCAATAAGCCAACCGGAATATATATTTAAGAGAATAATACTATCAGGAAATTGTTTTCTACAATCTTCAAACTCCTGTCTTGCATCTTCTTTTTCATGATTATCATTCACATATGCAAGCCACATTAATTTAAGGCTTATGGATTCAGGATTTTTATTTATTGCATCTAAAATTACATCTTCAGGATTATCTGTAGTTAGAGATTCTGCAATAACATTGATGATTTCCGGATCTTCTCCAGATAATTCACTTTCATAAGAATCCTCGTATTTAGCTCCTCCAAGCACATGCTTAAAAGCATCAATATCAGGCTCACCAAGATGCTCAAAAAATGCCATATCAGCATAATACTGGAGAACTCTGGCAGAAATTTTTTCTCTTTTCTGTTGAAAGTAAACAAGCCACTTATGTACATCCCAAGCCGGCACACCCATTTCATCTATATCATCATCCCATCCAGACATCAAATCCCCCACAATATCACCAAACGGATTATTGGCTTCATTATAATTATCATTTTCATAATCATATAAGCTATCTTCATATCCTAACTCATCAGTATTAATCACTTTAAAATTACCTAGCCCCACTCTCTCTTCCATTTGCTTGATCTCCCTTGTCCTGGGGCTTTTATTATCACAAAATACTGTGGGTAACCCTTCAGCCCCATATTCTATTTCGATGTAAGATGTATTATCATCATCTTCGTCAAGTACAAATTTAGCAACAGCATATTCCTTACATGGGATAAACCCATAGTCTTCGGCATACTCAACAGCACCATAAATAATATTATGCGCCAGTTCATAATCTATCTCAATAAATCTTCCTTCTCCGTTATTTTCTTTTAAGATATCTAACAATCTGTCATCTGATACGTTAAAGTCATAAAAAGCATCCTTTACGCCAAGCAAACCAAGATCAACCAGAAAATATCCAACTGTTATATTTCCATTAGTATGCAAACGAGTAATTATAATGTTTCCTTCCCGCATTAGTTCCCAGCCTTCTGTGATATAGCATTTCCCGATTTTCAGATTTCTTGCCCTGCTTCTTATTTTTGCATCAAGCGATTGTGGAAATTGTATGATCTTTCTATTTTTCTTTTTTGACATGGTAGTATCTGCTATTTTGAATTAAACCTAGAATATTTCAAGTTTACAAAAATATGCAAAACTTAATATGATACTTTTATATAGGCTAGTCAAAAACATAGATAAATAAGAAAATTGGAGAATTGGTCTTTGCCTATTGGCAGTTGGCAGGGTTGTTGGGTTGGAGGGTTGTCATTGTTGTCGGGTTGGAGGGTCGTTGTTGTAGTACCGAGTGAAAGGACGATGAGTAATCCTATAAGACTGCAGCGTTATTGTCGTTTCATAGTATGCAATCTCAACTTGCCTCACGATCATGAGATTGCTTCAGTCGTACCTCCTTACTAATGACGTTCTTTGTAGAGTGTTGAGGTTGATGTTGAGATTCTTCGCTGGGGCTCAGAATGACAAAAGAGTCAGGTAGAATGACCCTCCTCCATTACATTCCGGTGGGCAGGCAGATAGATCGGCAATAACTTTTCTGCAAAAAACTTTAAACAACATTATTAAAGCAATATCGGAAACTCTTTATAAAACTTTAATAAGTTTATGGTTTCGGTACGCAGTTTTGATCCCACAAATTTTTTCATCTCAGGATCTAAAATTTCACCCAAACCCTGAAGCATACCCTTATCCGCATTCTTCTCCAATTGATCAATGCACTTCTGTAGATAATCCTCAAAAAGCATTTTCATTCTAAATTCAACAATCTCTTTATTAACAGGGATTTGCTTTTGCATAAAAAACCAAGTGTCAAAAATATCACGATTGGCAATGGTATTACGATCGAGTAATGCGCAAAGTTTATGAGAAAACATATCAGACTGAACCATCACTTTTAAGTTTATCCCAAGAAAGTTCTTTATTTCATAGTGGTCAATAAATGTTCTGTTAGAAATTTCTATTTTTAATTTGCGCTCACCAACACCATAATCCAAAACAACTATAGGGCCATAAAACTTTTTAGCCTCATCAAATATTTTTCCATATTTCAGGATAATATTGCGCACTTTAGTATATACCTTGTTTTCTTTATCAGGACAAAGCAAATTAAAATCCAAATCAACAGAAAATCTCGGCAAATCATAAAAAAACATAAGTGCAGTACCACCTTTGAAACCAAGGCAATTTGCTAGTTCAATATCAGAATAAATCTCTTTTAGGATTTGAAGCATGTAAAACTTATGCCGGTTTATATCAAGCATTTTGCAATAATCTTTTTACACGTAGACTTAGTGCTTTTGATTTGTAAAGAGGTAATAAACTATTAACAGACTCCTTATTTAAGGGATTTAAATTATCTATATAATAATTTGCATCAAGGTATAGTATGTCAAGGAATGCACGTTCGGGGGTTGCAATATTAACATTATTTTCTTGCCGTAATATACCTAAGGTGTTCACCAGTATTTCTGCTTTGATTTTCCTAAAACTATATGTTTGACCTGTTATTTCTATATCGCGCCTTAAATAACTAACTGAAGTAATTTTGGTATCGTATTGAAAAACAAGGCCTGCTTTTTGCAGAACATACTCTAAGGAAATATACGATGGAGAAAATATACTACATGCCAGTTCTTGCGCATTATAAACTGTTTTTGTATAAATGCCCTTACGCGGATTATTCAATTTACCTGTTCGTACATAATAATTTAGTTTTTTATTAAGCGGTTGAAAACTGGTTTCCCCGGTTAAAAGTGCAATATCAATCAATCTGAATACGGAACGTATATCCTGATAAATACTTAAAATCACATTGCTTTTTTGTTTTTGTGAACTAAACATGCTATTTATTTGTATATTTAGTTCACAAAGATAGTATAATATTAACTAAACATCAGAAAACGCTGTTACATCTTCACCTTTTAAGTTTAATCTTCTTTGAAAAATATTTCCGTATCTATTTATTCAGAATGACCCTCCTCCATTACATTCCGGCGGGCAGGCAATACTCTCGATTTTGTCTTCTTGAACGTAGTGAAAGATCTCGTTTTATATTAGTATATGAGTATGATTTCGTGATTAGATTAGTGTGTAGTTCCAGTTGCCATGATATTGGAGTAGGAAACGTTGAGATTCTTCGCTGGGGCTCAGAATGACAAAATATGTAAGACTCAGAATGACCATCCTCCATTACATTCCGGTGGGCAGGCAATACTATCAACTTTGTCATCGTGAACGTAGTGAAAGATCTCGAATTATGATTAGTACATCCGTCCGGTTTGGTGAATAGTTTATACTGGATGTTGCAGTTGCCATGATATTGGAGGAGGAAGCATTGAGATTCTTCGCTTGGGCTCAGAATGACAAAAGAGTCAGGTAGAATAACCATCCTCCATTACATTCCGGTGGGCAGGCAATACTTGCAACTTTGTCATCTTGAACGTAGTGAAAGATCTCGTTGTGCTTCAATATGAAAATAGAGATTCCTGCCCGTTCCTGCAGGCGGGCTTCGCTTGCTAACGCGCACCCCCTTACCTCCAAAGGGGGAAATCCACGCGAGTCACAGAAAAACCCTCCTCCATTACA
>JABMPH010000468.1 GCA_013203805.1 Bacteroidota bacterium
ATGGAGAAATTCCAGTCGGTTAAGGGAGGATTAGAAGGATTAGTAATTGGGGAGGTTGTAACTTGTGAGCAACATTCAAATGCTGATAAACTAAGTGTTACAACCGTTAATATTGGTAATAATGAAATTCTTCCCATAGTTTGTGGTGCACCCAATGTAGCCATAGGGCAAAAAGTTGTTGTTGCTACGGTGGGAACTACTTTGTACAATGGAGATGAGTCGTTTATAATTAAGAAAGCAAAGATAAGAGGCGAAGTATCAGAAGGTATGATTTGCGCCGAAGATGAGCTTGGATTAGGAACATCACATGAAGGTATAATAGTTCTTCCGCCCAATGTTGAAGTTGGCATGAAAGCCTCTGAATATTTTCAAATAGAGGATGATATTGTATATGAAATCGGATTAACTCCCAACCGTAGTGATGCCACATCTCACATTGGCACAGCGCGTGATTTGGTAGCCGGATTAAATCAGCTGTATAATACTCGTAGTTATTCACTAAGTCTTCCATCAGTGGATGATTTTAAAGTGGATAATAATAATCTTGATATCGATGTAATTGTTGAAGATACCGAGGCATGCCCACGATATTCCGGTGTTAGTATAAGTGGAATTAAAGTTGGAGAGTCACCTGATTGGATGAAATCAAAATTGAATTCCATCGGGGTTAGGCCAATTAATAATATTGTAGATATTACTAATTATGTATTGCACGAAACAGGCCAGCCATTGCACGCATTTGATGCTGATGAGATTGTAGGAGGAAAAGTTATTGTTAGAAAAATGGCAAAGGATACACCTTTTGTTACCCTCGATGAAATTGAAAGAAAGCTTGATCCCAACGACCTTATGATATGCAACCAAGAAGGAGGGATGTGCATTGCTGGTGTTTTTGGTGGTACAACATCAGGAGTCAATGATGACACTGTAAATATATTTCTGGAAAGTGCATATTTCGATTCTAAACATATTCGCAAAACATCCAAAAGACATGGCCTTCAAACCGATGCTTCATTTAGATTTGAGAGGGGTGCTGATCCAAATATTACTGTATATGCATTAAAAAGAGCAGCTTCACTAATCAAAGAATTAGCAGGAGGAACGATTTCTTCAGAAGTAAAGGATGTTTATCCAAAGCGCATTAATCCATGGAATGTAGATGTTGTTCTTAGTAATGTTGACAGGTTGATAGGTAACAGAATTGACAAAGAAATGATTAAGAGCATATTAACTGATTTGGAAATTAAAGTTGTTGAATTTAATGAGGATTCGTTGAAGTTACTTGTGCCTACTTTTAAAGTTGATGTAACCCGTGAGGCAGATATTGTTGAAGAAATACTCCGCATTTATGGATATAATAATATTGAAATTAGCGAAAATCTTAATTCATCAATCAGCTCGCGACCCATACCTGATTTGGAAAAGATTCATAATTCGATTGCCGATTATTTGGTTGGACAGGGATTGTCAGAGATTATGAATAATTCATTAACCAAGACGGATTTTGTTGAGGCCAGTAATGATTTTAATACCAATAATAACGTAAACCTGTTAAACCCACTTAGTAAAGATTTAAGTGTCCTTCGTCAATCATTGCTTTTTGGCGGACTTGAAACCATAGCCTATAACATAAACCGTAAGTCACCTAATTTAGGAATTTTTGAGTTTGGGAAAACTTATAGTCAAAACCATAAGTTTGAGAAATCAGACGGTATTAAAAACTATACCGAAGAGAAGCATTTGATGATATTGGCAACCGGAAAAGCTTCTGGTAGTTCATGGAATAATTCTGATAAAAAAGTTGATATTTACAATATTACTGGTATAGTAAACAGTGTCTTCACAAAGATGGGAATATTGGAAAAACTATCTCTCGTTGAAACGCAGTCAGATTCATTTAATTATTCGTTACAATATATTCTGAATGAAAACATACTTGCCGATGTTTCAATTGTTAGCAAGAAATTATTAAATCAATTTGATATTCGTCAGGAAGTTATTTGTGCTGATATTAACTGGACAAAACTGATCAAATATTCAAAGTTTAGAGATGTAACATATAAGCCGGTGTCAAAATTTCCTGCTGTAAAACGTGATTTATCACTTGTGTTGGATAAGAATATTCGGTTTAACGAACTTAGGGATGCTGCAATGAAAATTGAGCGCAAACTATTAAAGAATGTTGATCTTTTTGATATTTACGAAGGATCAAATATAAGTGAAGGTAAAAAATCATATGCTTTGTCATTTATTCTTCAAGATGAAAGCAGTACCCTAACTGACAAGATTATAGATAAAACAATGAAAAGAATACTAACTGCATATGAGCAACAATTTAGTGCTCAGTTACGTTAATTCTGCTGATTGCAATAAATTGACTAATTTTATACTTTATATTTTCTAACCAATAGATGGATTTACAATCAATTAAACAAAGATTTGGGATTATAGGTAATTCGCCATTACTAAATAGAGCTATTGATGTTGCCATACAAGTTGCTCCAACCGATTTAACAGTACTTATTACAGGAGAAAGTGGCACAGGAAAGGAGGTTTTCCCCCAAATAATACATCAATCTGGTTCTAGAAAACATGGCCATTATATTGCCGTAAATTGTGGCGCTATACCTGAGGGAACAATTGATTCTGAGTTATTTGGACATGAAAAGGGCTCATTTACAGGAGCTCATGAAGCTCGTAAGGGATATTTTGAAGTGGCGGATGGTGGCACAATATTTTTAGATGAAGTGGCTGAACTTCCACTGTCAACACAGGTTAGGTTACTTAGGGTACTCGAGACCGGTGAATTTCTAAAAGTAGGCTCATCAAAAGTGATAAAAACAAATGTTCGCGTTGTGGCTGCCAGTAATGTAGTTCTTCCTAAATCGATAGAGGAAGGTAAGTTCCGTCAGGATTTATATTATCGGCTTAATACCATCCCGATACTGGTACCCCCTTTGCGTGACCGAAAGGATGATATACATTTGATATTTAGGAAGTTTACAACCGACTTTGCCGAAAAATATAGAATGCCGCCATTGAAATTAACTGAAGAGGCGGTTACCGTACTAAAGAATTTTTACTGGCCTGGGAATATCCGTCAACTAAAAAATATTAATGAACAGATATCGATAATCGAAAAAAATAAATTGCTCGATGCGCCAACTTTGAAGGAGTATTTACCATCTGGTAGAACATCTGATTTACCTGTATTATATAAAAAGAAAGAGGATGGTTTTTCGGAAAGAGAATTGCTCTATAAAGTGCTCTTCGATATGAAGAAGGATATGACTGAGCTTAAAAAGATTGTACTTGACATTCTTGAAAAGAGTGATGATCATGACGATATGGAGCAAACCAAAGCCTTATTAGTAAAAGATTTTGGCAGGGATTTAATTATTCCAAAACCGCACACAAGTCATTCGGTTAAAATAACATCTCCCAAAGATGACCCAGATTTGCAGGATGACCTGGACGTTGAAGATTATGATCATTCGGAGGTAATTGAAGAGTCGTTATCGTTACAGGATAAGGAACGTGAGATGATTAAATTGGCTTTAGAAAAGCATCGTGGAAAACGTAAGAATGCCTCAAATGAACTGGGGATATCAGAAAGAACGTTATATCGTAAAATAAAGGAGTATCACATAAAATAGAGATGATAAAGGGAAGATGAATATGAGGCATCAATATAGGTTTTTATTAAGTATCATATTTTTTGCTCTGGTAGTTATTGCATTTTCTTCATGTGGTGTATATTCATTTACAGGAGCATCAATTCCAGCTGAAGCAAAGACTGTTTCTGTTCAATATTTCCCTAACAGGGCAATGTTGATTGAGCCTACTCTTAGCTCTATTTTCACTAATATACTTCGGGATCAGTTTACTGGTCAAACAAATCTTGAAATGGTTGACCGAAACGGCGATTTGGCGATTGAAGGAGAAATTACAGATTACAAAATTACACCTGTTGCTATACAATCTGATCAAACTGCAGCTCAGAACAGGCTTACAATTGTTATTAACGCTAGGTTTACAAATAAATATGAGCCGGATAAAGATTTTGAAACCAAGTTTACTCAGTTTTATGATTACGCTTCAACTGATGATCTAAATTCCATTAAGGAGCAGTTAATTGATGAATTGTGTACTAATTTGGCACAGGATGTTTTTGATAAGGCAGTAATTAATTGGTAAGAAGCATATGAATAAAGATGAATTTATTGGTTTTTTACAGAAACCTGAAAATCTAAATGCACAATCAGTTACCGATCTTGTTGGGTTAATAGCTGAATTTCCATATTGTCAAACAGCTCGAATTTTGCTTACTCTAAATCTTTTTAAAGAAAAGAATATAAGATACGATTCGGAATTAAAAACAACAGCTGTATATGTCAGTAATCGTGGATTATTAAAAAAGCATATCGACAGATTAAACTCTGAGGATGTTAAAGTGGTTCTTCCGGATGAAGAAATCGAAGTTGTACCCCAGAAAGAAACCCCGCCCAAGGAAGTAGAAGAAGAAATAACCAAAAAAGAACCATCTGTAGTAGTATCCGAAGAAAACGCAGAACAGGAAGCTGCATCAATAGCCGAAGTCAAAAATATAATTGAAAGACACATAAGTGAGCTAGAGGCTGAAAATGAAATCAGGAAAAATGCAAGAACAAAAAAAGTAGAGCCATCTAAGCCTGCAAAGCTAAAAAATGAATTAATAGACGATTTTATTAAGAATGAGCCATCTATAAGTCGACCGAAGGTAGAGTTCTACAATCCTGTAATAAAAGCAAGAGAAAGTATTGTTGATCACGAAAATATTGTAAGCGAGACACTTGCTAATATTTTTTACGATCAGGGACACCTACAGAAAGCAATTAAAATTTATCAGAAATTAAGTTTGAAATTTCCGGAAAAAAGTAGTTACTTTG
>JABMPH010000469.1 GCA_013203805.1 Bacteroidota bacterium
AATAACTACAAAGGAATCTAATTTCCTAAACAAGTAAAACTGTAATAAGGAGCAAAAAAATGCAAGAAGCAAAGTTACCAGAACCAATCGCAACAGCCGTCAATGCATTACTGAGTCCCTATGGATTAAGTGTCAATGCGTTAACCAACCCACAACAAGATGATAAGGTAAAATATTATTCCCCTCGAGCAGCAGGAATATACACGAGTATATCTCGCTGGACAATTTTTCGGGCTATCAAAGCTGGACAACTTCCGGCAATAAAGATGAATCAAGCTAAAACCGGCAAAGTCCTAATCGCACGGACAGACCTTGACAAATGGATTCTTAGCCATCGAATGAAGGTGGCTTAATTATGACTACGCAAAAATATAATTATTATGATGGTGACAAATTAAATAAATTTGTCGAGAATAAATATAGAAGCAAATTAGATAATTCTGCATTAATACTTTATTCTTTAGGTTTGCCAAAGCTAGAAAAGAAACAATGCGGGCTTTGTGGTCCATTTACTGTAAGTCATGATAAGCTAGGACTAATCAGCTTTTTATCTACGCCGACGGTACGTAAAAGCCTTATTGCTTTAAATAAAGTCGGAGTAATTGAAATGATTACAGGCCAAAGCGGTAAAGGTAGTAAAATTGCTACCCGAATCAGACGGAGGCCTATAATCGAGCTTCAAGGTAGTCACAAACAAGAGTTAGAGGATTACACAACAGTAAGTGCTAGGAAAATAGCAGATATTCTTAATTCGAGACAGTTTAATTTTGGCAATGAAACTATCACTTCGCAATACAATCCACAACAAACAGGGCGTGTATATGCAAAAGGTGAGCTTGCAAATAAGTCTTCAGATTTTCTTAAAAATAATTTGGAGAAAGGTATGACTAATGGCGAGTATCTTATTTATGCGGACTACTCACAAGCAGAACCGACCGTAATAAAGCATATCCTCAACGAACAAGGCTTTACAGAACAATGCGAAGAACCTTACGACCTTTTAGCAGAAATGATGGATATTACTCGCGATATTGCAAAGAAAAAGTTTAACATGCTGGCATACTCAAAGTCAGCAACCGCAATAATTAAGCACTGGCCAATTCCTGAAAATACCTTTTTTCATAGATATGCTGAGGCTTTAGACAAATACAAAGCTTATTTGTGGGACAAGGGAAACCCCATAAGTGGATTACGTCGTCATTGCCGAACTCTTGCAGGTACATTGATTGAAAAGAATAAAGCTGAAAAACTCCATAAAGGGCAATTGCTTTCATGGCAAGTTCAAGGAACTATTGCCGACATAATGAATAATGTAGTTTTAAAAATAATTAACTTAGAGAACGAGAAAGGCTGGCAAATGTTGTTTCCTGTTCATGATGCCGTTTATGCAAAAGCCAGGTTCGATTGCGAAGAAGAGATTGTCGAGATTATGGAAAGCGAAGCCATGAAGCTAGAAATACCTTTGCAAGTTAAATCTGAGTCTTATCTAAAATGTATAGAAATATGATTTTTATATTAAGGATATAGAATATCATATATTCTAATCCAGCTTTAAAATTAACAAAGACGGTTGCTCATAACAACCGTCTATTTTTTATTATGATAGTTATTACATAACATAATCTGATAGGATATATCATACGGAATAATTCAAGCAGTAATACAGTAAAAATCTTTACCATACTTGAGGTTAAAACCATATAGGTAAATATTTTTACCATGTAAATGAATGATAATAGGTAAAAATCTTTACTACTCTTTACCATTTTTAGTTAATTATAATAATAATAAAATAACAGCCCCCCAACCCCTCGAGGAAGCCATAATGAACATTATAGAATCAGATATACCCTAATAGTATTATATTGAGGTACATTATGTATATAGTATTTATTAAAGTACATTATATCTCTAGTATAGAATATTAACCTACAAGGGGTTTTAATACAATGACAGAAAATGTCGACGATGCTAATTAATGTATGTCATATCCCCCCTCTGAAGCGTTGGACAGAGAGCCAGCCCATTGATATCGTATCGTTATGAGATTCCCATTGACTAATCCTTTACCATTAAATCTACGGTAAAATTTTCTCAAGTATCTTGTTTGACATTTGATATGGGGAAATATTATGCTAAGGTGTAAGTTGAGTAATGCTTTACCATAAAAAGAAATGGAAAAGTGTTACCTGTTCAAAAGATGCTATCTTTAACTTTTTCATCACACTGCATATTGCGGCAGATGAGCTTGTGGCAGGTGTTGGGGGATATGATGAATAACAGCGAAATAATCATTTATGAAGGTGATGACGGTCAGCCGAATATCGAAGTGCGTGTTGAAGGTGAGACGCTGTGGCTGACACAAGCACAGCTTGCTGAGCTATTTAATACTTCACGTCCAAATATCACCATGCATATCAAAAACATCTTTGAAGAGCGGGAATTAGACGATAAAGCAGTATGTCAGGATTTCTTACAAACTGCTAATGACGGGAAAAAATATAACACTAAGCACTATAATCTTGACCTGATTATTTCGCTTGGTTATCGCGTGAAATCTCAAATAGCCACCAAATTTCGACAATGGGCTACGATAAGATTAAAAGAGTATATCTATTTTCGCAATTTAATTACAAAACAATTATTTATAAATTCAAATATGAACATAACTTAAACAGGAGTAAAGATAAGATAAACATAAAATAAAACTGCGGAGACGAAGTCCTTTTTTAATGTTACTTTGTGGTTCGCAGATACAATATGATTGATGAGTTTAATTAAAAACATCAATCATATACAATTAAAT